>CAZEXI010000035.1:0-23825 GCA_964516805.1 uncultured Thermoplasmata archaeon | reverse complement strand
ATTCACTAGGACAAGTTTTACCCATCCAATCTTACAAGAGTAGATCGTTAATATGGTTTTCCCTCTTTTTACGTATTTTACGATTCTAACCCCGCTTCTTTCGACGTTTTCAGTACAATTTCTCAGCTGTTTTTTCTTTTCTGAAGGTTTCCTTTCACTTCATATATTTCATAAGATATTTCATCAATTTGAGTTATCCAGATATACATATACCTCTCAGAACACTCTCTCCACCGATCTACTGTAATCTACATCAGTCTCTTTAAATAACCTGACTCACGAATCTTTATCATCAGAAAGTAAATCTTTCATTAGCAAAGATATAGAACACTATTTTTATTAATTTTTTCTAACTTTTATTCCAACAGCGTTAAAACCTTCCAAATAGGTCCAAATATAGTATTGGAAGTTATTAAAAGATTTCATTTTTTTACTAATCGATGAAGTACTAAATAGATCAAAAGAAACCTTTAGAGATGCTGGAGAGGATCAGACAGTTTTCTTGTTAAAAAATAAATGAATGATGCTTGTAAATATAGATATCAATACAAAGATATAAAAATATAAAATATGTTTATCCTTCAGGGTAAAAGATGAATAAAGAAAAAAATAAATATAAATCTATTCACACCTGGAGAAACTCCTTCAAAAAAGCTGGAAAGGGATTCATCAATAACTTACCGATAATCGTAGGTGTGTTATTACTTATCGGTCTTTTCAAAACCTTCATCAGCAAAGAGATGATCTCATCTGTTTTCATCGGTAATATCTTTTCCGATACATTATTGGGTTCCATTATTGGGTCTATATCTGCTGGTAATCCTATAACCAGCTACATAATAGGGGGAGAACTTCTGGACGAAGGAGTAAGTCTTTTCGCTGTAACAGCATTCCTTGTATCCTGGGTAACCGTAGGATTAATACAGCTGCCAGCAGAAATAAGTTTTCTTGGCAAAAGATTTGCTATCGCTAGAAACACGATAAGTTTTGTATTGTCTTTCCTCGTAGCTATAATCACTGTTTTGTTGTTAGGGGTGCTAACTTGAGTAAAAATAGTAAAGGTAATAACTACCAGTGGATATTCATCAGTTTTGTACTACTGCTTTACCTAATACTATACCTCATACATCCTAACAAGACCGCAGACTCTCTGGCTGCAACTATGTTACTTCTCTTTAACATACTTCCCATACTCTTCGTAGTTTTCTTATTCATGGTGATTTCAAATTATTACCTGTCTCCAAAAGTAATATCAAAATATGTAGGAAAAGGGTCAGGTATCAAAGGATGGATAATAGCTGTGATCACAGGTATTCTCAGTCATGGTCCCATCTACGCTTGGTTCCCACTGCTTAGGGACATGAAAAATCACGGTATGAGAGATGGTTTAGTAGCTGCATTCCTGTATAACAGAAGTGTAAAGCTACCTCTTTTACCCATTATGATATTTTACTTTGGATGGGTTTTTGTGATCGTGCTGATGGTCCTGATAATGTTAGCATCAGTAGTAGAGGGCACACTGATAGAGTTGATGGTAGGGGTAAAAACTGATATAGAATGAACATCATCGGGTTTCGAATCCAAGATATGTATACACTAAAGGAAAAGATATCTTATATCATGACCTGTGAACTAGGAACAAAGCTTTCAGTTGTTAAAGATCAAACATTTACAACTCTTAGAACAGTTCTAGAATTAAACCATAACAAGATAAATTTCAAAGAAAACATTTTCACCCATGATTTAATCCTTTCAAATAGTAAAAACCGGTGATATATTTGAGTGTTTCATTCCAGATAATAGCATCTATAATTATATTCATAATCACATACCTGGGAATCGTAAGCAAGAGGATCAATAGGACTGTTTCTGTGATGCTCGGTGCTTTATCTATGATACTTCTTGGACACGCCTTAGGTTTTTATAACCAACATGTGGCATTAGATTATATCGATTTTAATACGATAGGACTTCTGATGGGCATGATGATGATGGTAGGAATGCTCGGAGATACAGGATTCTTCGGTTACCTTGCTATCAAGACTGCTAAGATGTCTAAAGGAAGTTATTATCGACTTTTAACATTGTTTATATTGGTCACAGGTTTTGCTTCAGCTTTTTTAGATAATATTACCACTATACTTCTGATGGCACCTGTAACGATCACGATTGCAGAAGAGATAGAGATCAATCCTGTTCCATTCGTTATAAGCGAAGGTATAGCTGCTCATATAGGTGGAACTGCCACCTTGATAGGAGATCCTCCAAATATCCTGATAGGGAGTCAAGCTAACATAAATTTTGCTCAGTTCGTGATTTATCAAGGTCCGATAGTTCTCATAATTTTATTCGCCACACTACTCATATTTGAGCTGTTATTCCATAATATAATGAAACAGGACATGAAGAACTTTGAAAAGATCGCAGAGATGGACGAAGGGGATAAGATCGAAGATTGGGCTATGTTCAAAAAATCTCTAATCGCACTTTTATTCACCATCTCTCTCTTCACTGTACACCATGTGATCGGTATAGATCCTTGGGTAGTCGCGATGCTAGGTGCATCAGGACTTCTCCTGATGACTTTTTCTGCACCTAGAGAAGCCCTAAATCATGTCCACTGGTCCACACTCCTGTTCTTGGTAGGTCTTTTCATACTTGTAGGTGGTTTAGATAAAGCAGGTGTCATAGACCTACTAGCTGTAGGAGTAGAGACTATCAGTGGGGGTAATTTAACAGTCGCTATCTTTGTAGTTCTAATTGTCAGCGGTGCTTTCTCCATCGTAGTGGGAAATATACCAGCTACCATAACACTGATACCAGCAATCGGTACTTTCATAGAAAGCAGTGGTTTGGGTACAGGTTACGTTGTGAATCCTCTTTGGTGGGCTCTATCTTTAGCTGTTTGTTTAGGTTCCAATGGTACTTTGATAAGTGGCCCGGCTAACCTTATGGTAGCCAATTTATCAGAACGGATGGGTCATCCGATCTCGTTTAACGATTTTACAAAAATAGGTTTGCCTATCACAATATTTACTATATTTCTATCGTTTGTGCTACTTTGGGTCTTCTTTATAGTACTTAGATGATCCAATGTGAAACAATTCTAGAAAAAATGATTTAGAAATATCATGCTACAGATCTAAGACCATCTCATACTGTTCTGCGACGAGTTCGAAACCCAATTCAGGTAGCATATTGTTCAAAAATTCCGAATCTTCCTGAATATTTATCGCAGAAAGTCTGTCAAATTCATGATCACTTACTAACGATATCAAGAGCTTCTCCAGTAACTCCCTACTTTTATATTCATCAGAGATACCCATCTGGGTTAGATTACCTACTTTCATATCCATTATACCATAGGCCTGAATTACTTCATCTTCTTCATAAATGACTGCTCTATAGATATCTGGTAAGGATCTTATAGCTTCTACAGAGTTCTGCCAAGATGGTTTGAAATCCAATAATTTCTGAAGATCTTTAAGATCGATATCATCGACATCTTTGATGACTAAATCATCTGATTCGATCTTTAATTCACTTGGACTGTAATTTCGATAACATTTGAAACCTCGAGATACTTCAAATCCTTTCTTTTTGTAGAGTTTGACAGCACCCTCATTCGTCTTGATGACTTCAAGAAGATATTCTTCGATTTCGTTCTCCCTCAACATGTTTTTCAGTCCTTTGAATATGTTTGTAGATATGCCCTGTCTTCTGTGATCAGGTACCACACCTGTGAAGATATCGTATGCTGTTCTTGTACCGTACCAATCTCTCACCCCATTGATAACGAACCCTACAAGCTCATCTCCATCAAAGGCTCCGAGCGATACTTCAGGGACAAAACCACGGATGATCAGCTCTCTTTTGAAATGAGAAAACGGTATGTCCATATCCACTTCATAATCAGAAAATGCTTCAAGAAAAGATTCATGCATGACCTCTTTTTCCGTATCTTCTAAGGTTTTGTAGGTGTACATACGTTACGATATACCGGTTTTATTAAATAATTTCTATAGATAGTGAATAACCTTGATAGATATATCAGAATCTATAATATTATTATTGCTTTTTTTAGAAGGTGTTATATGAGGCATAATCAAGACAAAAAGCTCCAGATGATATCAGAGAAAAAATGACGGATCTATAAAAAGATCTTTTTAAAATTTCCAAAACCCGATACTTATATAAATAACTGAGTCTATATATCTTAATATTCAGGGAGAGGACTTGATTGGATAAGAAAGGATATTATGCCGTAGGTGGTATCGTTGGACTTTATATCGTGATAATCGCGCTTTTCTTAACCAATCCAAGTTCTGATTACTACGAATTCTTCGTTAGATTCTTCGCATTGACTGGACTTTATGCTCTTTCGATAGCAACTCTTATGACTCCTTTTTTAAAAGAGATATATCAAATGTTCGGAAAGCCCTTCCTTAAGGTCCATCATGCGTTTGCAGCTGTTGGTCTAGCAGGTGCTACACTTCACCCGGTAGTTTTTGCTTTAGAGGTCAGTGACTGGACCGTTTTCAAACCTGACACTTCATCATGGTTAGCCTTCTGGGAATTGGCTGGACGGCCAGCATTGATCCTGATATATATCGCTGTTGTAGCTGCCCTGATAAGGACTAAGATGAATAAATACTGGAGAGCTTTACATTCACTGATGTATGTTGTACTGTTTTTCGTACTCGTACACGGTATATTGATAGGTACAGATTTTGAAAATACGGGTATATTAGTGATCTACATTCTACTGTTCCTTGGCTCGATGATAGGATTCGTATACAAGAGATATCAAAAACGGCAGTTGAAACATTAGTGAAAGTGAAATTACTCGGTATTCATTCTCCGCCTGAAGACGGAGGCATTCCACCTCGTGTCTATGTAAAAATTTTAGGAATAATATTCTGAATCCCAGTGTATATCAGCAGGCTCTTCCTTTTTATCTAATGAAGATATGAATCCTTCAAATATCTTCTCCGGATCTTTAGATTCAATAATTATCCCTCCATTTTCAACTCTAAAATAAACTTCATTTCCAGGCCTGATGTTAGATATATCCATTATAGATTCAGGGAGTGTTATCTTTCCATTTTCACCTACTCTAGCTTTGAGTTCAGACATATCGATATATATACTAAATAATATAAGTTTAATATTTTTTCTTACACTTATGTTAACAAATATCTTCATCCGATATTGATTTTAGCACTACTCCATCATCTTACCACCGAACTGCAGATCGTAGAAATGCTGGAACTTATCTCCTTTATCCATCAGTTCATCGAAGGTTCCTCTCTCGACTATCTCTCCATCTTCTATGAACAGTATCTCATCTGCATCCACAATGGTTGAGAGACGATGGGCGATGGTGAATGTGGTCCTTCCTTCAGACACTCTATCGATAGCTTCCTGTATCAATTTTTCAGTGTGTGAATCTACAGAAGAAGTCGCTTCATCTAATATCAGAATTTCAGGATCCTTCAGTAATGCACGGGCTATTGAGATCCTCTGCCTTTGCCCTCCTGATAACTTGATACCTCTTTGTCCAACTTTGGTCTCAAATCCGTGAGGCATATCTTTTGCGAATTCATCCACATTCGCTTCCTCAGCCATCTTCAGCACTTCTTCTTCAGTTGCATCAGGTCTTCCATAGTTGATATTTTCTTTGATAGTACCTGAGAACAGGAAATCGTCCTGTAAGACCATGGCTATCGAATTACGCAGCTCTTTAAGATTCCAGTCTTTCACATCTACTTCGTCAACTTTTACCGAGCCATCATCGACGTCGTAGAGTCTAGGGATCAGACGTACTATAGTAGTCTTACCTGAACCACTCGGACCTACGAGAGCTATAGATTTCTTCGGAGGTACATCGAAATCAACGTCTTTCAGCACCTGTTCACTCTTGTCATAGGAGAAATCTACATGGTTGAAAGTCACCCTACCGGGTATCGACACTTTTTCGTGGACCTTCTCTTTTTTTATCTTATCTCTATCCACGTTTTCTAGATCCTGTACCAATTCTAGTCTCTTTTCACCTTCAAGTATAGATCCTTCTTGCTGAGTTTCTTTCTCCTCTTCTATATCTTCTTTATCAGCAACATCTTCAGATGTGACAGAACCAGATTTAGAGAATATGGCTGGTTTTATGTCCATATGGTCGAAGAACCTCTCGATGGAAGCTAGGAATCTGCTCAACCCTTCGTTTATATGTATCAGTCTTAACATCGGCCCTCTGAATCCGAGTAAGTAAGTGTAAAACGCTGCTAAAGTACCAGCGGATATCACACCTTCCATGACCAGATATCCACCGTAACCAAGAGTTAGAACTAAACCTAAACTGTTCAAAAAGTAAGCGCCTGGACCTAGAATGGCGATGTATTTCACCGCTTTTCTTCTAGCTTCATAATGTTCAACATTCTCTTCTGCGAATCTACCCCTCTCGAAGAGTTCATTGGAGAATACCTTGATTATCTTCACTCCTGAAAGGTTGTCTTCCAACCTATCTGTCATATCGGCCTTTTTACTCCTGACTTTACGGAATGCCTTGTGCATCCTTCCCATAAGGTACCATCCGTAAATGATCAAAAGTGGAGTAAATGCCAGGCTGACCAATGTCAAAGGTATATTCAAAAAGAACAAGATTATGAGTGTACCTGTTATCTGAGTAGCAGCGGTAAAAAGACCTTCAGGACCATGATGTACAAACTCCTGAAGTCTGTTGAGATCATCTATCAAACGAGCAATCAGTTCTCCCGTTTTCTTGTTATCGTGGAACTTCATGGGAAGTTCCTGGAAATGGCTGTAAAGATCGTTCCTCATATCGTAAACTATCTTCTGAGCGGTCTTGTGCCCATAATAACTCTTAAGTCCTCTAAGAGCCGCTATAGCCCCAAATACTCCAAGAGCCATCAGTGTGAGATTGATAACCTGACTGATATTTCCAGACATCAGAGCATCGTCGATTATACTCCTTAGCAGTAAAGGTGGTATTAGAGCAAGTATAGCTGCCACCACGTGACCGATCTGTAAAGGCAAATAAACTCTTAAATTAGGTCTCAAATATTCTCCGTAGAACCTTTTAATGAGATATTTTACGTTAAATTCACTTATATCCTTTCTATCTTCCTCATCATCTTCTGCCATGAAATTGACCCCCTTTTACTGAGAAACGTAGGTTATTTGTTTTGGATTTCGAGTATTTTTTATTACATAAGTTTTTTCATCATTTTCCAATAAAATTTATGAATTGAAATGGTTAATACGTAAAGATTTAAAAAATACAAGAAAAAGTTGAACAAATCTTCTTAAAATAAAATAAGGAGTAAAGGGTTATCAGTTCAGATCTCTAAGTGCATCAAGGACTAAACCTGCATGCATCAGAGCCGGTCCTCCACCCATGAGGACAGCCATCCATGCTGATTCAATTATCTCATCCTCTGTTGCTCCTGCTTCCATTGCAGCGTTCACATGGAAGGCAACACACCAGTCACATTCATGAGCTATAGAGAGAGCTATGGCCATCAGTTCCTTATCTTTAGTACTGAGAGCTCCTTCTGATTCAACAGCTTCCATCAGTTCACCGAATCCACCCATCTTCTCAGGAGAGTTTTCTCCGAACTTCTCCATCCATTCATTCGCTTTTTCTAATTTTTCTTCCATATCCATTTTATCTACCCCTTATTTGGAGTGCAGACTGGCATGAATGATAGTAATTATTATAACCATTGATTGTGTATCATCGTTCGATATTCTTACTAAAAATGTTACAAAATGTTCAGGATGATTTTTACCTATCTTCCTTCTTCTCCCAAACCTGTTTATCTATCTCCTGTTCCTTGAAAATCTCATAAATAATAAAATTTTTTCTAAAAAATTGATCAAATCTCTAACTCAAGCCATATCTAGCCTGATCACAAACCTTGCTCCCCCTAACTCTGAATCCATAACTTCAATCTGTCCACCATAAATATCGACTATCTCCTTGACTAAGTAAAGACCCAAACCAGATCCCGCCTCCTCTCCTTCTTTGAACCCTCTCTGAAATATATCTCCTTTTACACTATCAGGTATTCCTCTGCCATCATCTTCAAAGATGATCATACACTCTTCTTCATTTTTACAATCTACTCTGATCTTATCACAGTCGGAATGTTTGATCGAATATTCCAATAGATTAAAGAATAAATCATCTAAAAATGAGTTCGCCTTTACTCTACAATCACACAGCTTCAGCTCTGTTTTGATATCTTTTTCTTTTAATTGGCTCTCATATTCAGAAAAGACATTATTGATAACAGAACTTAAATTAACCTCGTACAGTTCTAAATCCTTCTCAGTCAGCATGTTCAACTTTCTGACTTTCTGAATCAAATATAATGCCTTCTCTGTTGTATCCTCTGCCTTATTTAAGTATTCTAACTGATCCTCAGAAATATCAGTTTCCTCAAATAGCTCTAAATACCCATCGATTATATTCACTTTGTTTCTTACATCATGCCTTAATAAAGAATACAAGAATTCTTCCCTTTCCTCAGACTTCTTCCTCTTCTGAATGTCCCTGATATTACACTGGACTACCTTTTCACCACCTGCTTCATATGTGTTGCTGACAAATTCTACAGGCGCTTCTTTCCCAGACTTTGTCTCTAAAGGCATATCTTCATACCTGATATATCCCTCATCCACCAATTCTTCGAATCGATTTCTGTTTTCGACAATATTCTTGAATGTACCTATATCCCACAACTTCTTTCCAACCAGTTCCTCTTTTGAATACCCAATAAGGTCCTGAATGAAGGGATTAGCATCTTTTATTTTACCCGTTTCAGTATTCAGTATAAGCATACCATCTTGGGCAGTTTCAAATAGTCTTCTATATCGTTCTTCACTCTCCTTTATCCTTCGTTCAGCTAATTTATGTTTTGTTATGTCTGAAAATACAATAGAATAACCAAGTAGCCCATCGTTTTCTATCCTATCGATCGTCACTCTGAGATATATGTCCTCTCCAGACTTTTTAATCGCTTCTGCCTCAACTCCAGATATAACTCTATCTTCAGATAATTTATCAATACAATTTCCTAAAAAATCTTCTTCAGAAAAAAATGTTATCTTTCCACCGAGTAGGTTCTTAGACGTGAATCCAGTAATCTCTTCAGCACTCTTGTTTGCGAAGATCACATCTCTTTTCCCATCTACTATGATGACTCCATCATTAGTTTGTTTCAGAACCTTCTTGTACAGTTCGGGAGAAGACGTTATCGTGAGCAGTTTTCTTTTGATATCTTCAAAAAGATCAAAATTATTCTCTAGCTCAGAACTTAAAAAATACACGTCACCATAGCCACCTGAACCAGAAGAAGTTATAAGATCATGGTCCAACAATACATCTATATGGTGTTTTACCGTCCTGTAACTGATATTCAGTTTGTTGGCTATCTGATTCGGGTTATAAGGTCTTTCTTTCAACAGATCGATTATCTTAATCCTGTTCTCCCATCCCTGTTGTCCCAACAGAAGATATGAGAGCTTATGTTTTAGAGAGGGCAAGTAATACACCTTTTTTGACTAATATAAACCATACTATTAATCATATTTAAATATTCCATTTATTTAAATTTGTAAATTGGGATGTTAAAACAAGTCTGGTAGCTTTAATACAAATAATAATAAGATAAGTCCCAATTTTGAAGTGATTAGGTAATGATTTTCACATATTATAGAACAACTAATTTAAATGATTGATGTGATTGTATATTCCTAAATTATATTAGCAAAAAAGGGGGAGAGGGTATTAGGAGGTCTAGGGATAAAACAAAAATTTGTATTCCCTGGGCTTCCTTAAATTACCATGATCTATCTTGTTTATATTTTATCGCTTTATTTTATCAAACAGATTTACATAAAATACTACAAAATTTTATTGAATTCCTTTTAATTATTGATTCAATTCATCATCCATTCAGTTTGTCTTCATCCTTCTTTTCTAAATCTTCTTCAATTGCATGAGATGTATCGGTATAATCATTTATTCTTTCTATGTTATTTCAATCTTCATCTCTGATATTTTGACCATAGTTTGAGCTAGATATATCAGTGAGACCACCAGGAAGAGTCCGACTGTAACCACATCCCTGCTCTAATCATATATCAATTGTCTGAACACTTCCTCTAAAATCAGCGGTGATAAAACCATCACTCCCGCCATGAATATCGATGGTGTAAACAAGTGACATCCTCCTCTCCGTGAATGAAGAGGTCTTAGCCCTGAATCAAGATAATCGTAATCAGGCTAAATATAAAATCACGATTATGATACCTTTTAATATCAGAAGAAATATAACATTGTTTTAAGATATGTTCAGCGAACTAGACGAAAAACTGTACCTACCTATAGCTTTCGTTGTCGGTTTTACTGCTCTAGCCATGTCTCTGATAAGGCTGGATCTTTTATGGTCATCTATTAGCTTGATATATATTCTACTCATGGTTGGGTTATCTAGGAGCAGTCAGAACATCAAGAAAAGATGGGACCTGATCAAGTTCATATCTTTACCTCTGATCATAGGTTCTAGTGGAATAAACATCTTCGTTGACAACTTCATCCTTTTCTTATCCATAATACCTGTTATAGCTTTCATAATCATCCTCAACCTTCTTAATCATACATCATTCAGGGCGGATTTCGATTTTGAAAGTCACCTGATCATATCTTTCACCATCTCAACAGGTGCACTGTTAACTATAGGTCAATTCTTCAGCGACAGATATCTGGATACCAATTTTTTGATGGATAATAACTACATGATGGGAGAGCTGTTCTTCTTTACGTTGTTCGCTATTATAGGTGGAATATTGTTCAAAAACTATCTCATGAAGATCGAATACGATGAGATAGAGCGGTTCAAATTCAGGATAGAGAACGAACAGAGAAAGAGGAAGATGCAGTTCTTGGAAGTGTTAGGCCATAGCTATAATAAAGACGAAAGAGACAGGAAACTACTCGCTTCGAAGGCTTTACAGATAGGTATCTTGATCATAGGGATATATGGTGTATATTCATTCGACGTTCGAGTTATACTTCTCTCAACAGCTGCTTTGGGAGTTACAGCACTGCCATACATTTACTCCTACAATATGGAAGATAAGGTGCCCTCTTTCTTCACACTCCTTATATCTATATCATTGTTCTTCTATATATTGGGATCAGTCACCGGATTTTACTCTTATTTTAACTTACCATATTTTTGGTGGAACCGGTTTATTCATTTTATAGGCGGTACAGTCATCTCTTTCATGATCTACATATATCTTTACTATAAGAATCAGACGATGAAAGAACTGTATGTACCGTTATGGATGATCCCTCTCATCGTATTGACTTTCCTGATGACCATAAGTATAGCCTTCGAACTCTTCGAATTCATAATAGATATATTATTCAGGTCCAGCTTACAGGACAGCCTTACAGATACTATCTATGATCTGATATCGAACATCATGGGGGCCTCTTTGTCTATTCTGATAACCCATGTCTATTATCGTTCTTACTTCCTTGGAGATACAACTAATAAAAAAGAAAGTGAAATAAGTATATCTCTAAACAGGTCTAAATGATATAGTAGGAGTTTTCTTTGAGTCTGGATTTAGTGATTATCATATCGATCAATTCGTCGCCACTGTTTCCATACACGTTCTCGATGACTATTGTATCGAACAATCCTCTGTACACTTTCTCTATTTCTTCTTTATAAACATCAACCACTGTTAAAACACAATTCAATATACTTATCCGTGCACAAACCACACTATTATTCATTTTTTTGAACTTGGGGATGATTTTAATTCCCGATATATATTTTTTATTTCATTACATTTAGATGCATGTTGGTTTTACAGAAAAAAATGATTTTGTAGTGAACTATTATGATAAAAGTCCAAAAAATATAAAAAAGCTATAATTTCTTTTCTTTTGGGTGATTATATGAGCGATCACATCAAAGGAAAACCCGATGGATTGGTTACAAAACCTGATGAAGAGATAGTCTGGTTCGGAACAGTTTCATGGAGGAGTATAGCTGTACCACTAATAGCTGCTTTGATCGGTACGATATTTTTCAGTCTGATGATCGGAGTCGGAAGTCCAGGTGCTGGAGCTTTCTTCTTTATCATATTTACAGTAGGAATAGTCATCGCTGCTGTTATCCATAAATTAAGGTCAGAGTATGCCTTGACCAGTGAAAGAGTTTACAGTAGAAGTGGGATAATAAGTAGAGACGCTACCGACGCAAGATTTGAAAGAGTGACTGATGTAACTCTTGTGCAGGGATTGCTTGGAAGAGCATTGGATTACGGAAAATTGAAGTTTAATACTGCTGGATCCACTTTTCACGAAGTAGTTATGTCGGGTATAGAAAATCCCAAAGATAAATTGAGGGTCTATCGAGAATGTATCAAATTTAGTGATAATAAACAAAAATTTAGAGATATGATGAAAGACCTGAAGTATGATTACTATACAGGTCAGATAGACGAAGAAACGTTTGAAGATGCTAAAAAGAATATACAAAATGAAATAGATTCGATCGATATCAAGGATGTTTACGGTTATACTCAATTTGAAACTCAGGTAAGATATGATAATGCAGGATATAATGATCAAAATGAGGGATATTATGATCCTGAATTCAATAAAAAGCCACCTAACGACGATCAAAATGGAACTTACAACGAGTGGGCAGGACAGGATTACTCCGAAGCAAAAGATTACGACGATAGAACTTTAAATCCTCCTAAAGAAAATGAACCTGAAAAAGGAGAAAAAAGATTCTGTCCAGAATGTGGACGTGAAGCGATGGCTAATGAAAAGTTCTGTTTGAACTGTGGTTTCAGGTTTGAAGATAAGTAATGACTGGATGAAGGTCGTAGTTATGAGATAACAATACTTCTTTATATCGTTACTGAAAAACTATTCTTATAGTTTTTTTAATTTTTTATCTTCTGATTCATGATCACTTTAAGATGAATGAGTTAATTATTTATAATATAACTTATGAAATATCTATCGATGCAATCAAAAGCAGATGTCACAAATGCAGGCATCAGGTATCAGGGGGACTGGGAAGAGATCTGTGAATTTGCTGATTATTTATCAGACATAATCGATGAGCATATCGATGATGATGAAGCTTTGAGCGATTATAATCATTGGAAACCTGAGGAAGATGGATCTGAGAAAGACCTATCAAAGAAAACTGCTGAAGATGCATCTATGGAAGAAACAAAGATAGAAAAAAATTTCAACGGTGCCAAGGAAGAATTGAACGGTGCTAGAGACAACCTTCTCGATTCCATTGAACATGCTACTAACGGTGATGACCCTAGAGGTAAGATAAAGAGAGCCTGCAAGAAGATAGGTAGAACGATGGGGGCTAAATCCATAGAATCTGTAAGAGAGATGGAAAAACAGATCTATGATAAGATCATGCTCAAATTGAATCCGTTCTATTTTGATGATGAAAGCTTTTCGATTAACCTTGAGAAGAACAATGGGAGTGATCTTTATACGTTGACTCTGAATATACCTGACGAGAAGATTAGGGATGAAGTAAAAGAAAGGATAAAGGAAGATCTCTGATGATCAATATTATCATTTTACTGGCAGTGGGTGCTTCGATATTCATGGGAATATCCATAGGAGCTTCATCTGTACCACCAGCTTTTGGACCTGTGAGATCTTCAGGAGCTTCAGGCATATTAAAATCCGCTCTGATAGCGGGTATAGCTGCCAGTTTGGGTGCGATAATACAGGGGCAGAGTGTTACCAATACCGTGGGTTCGGGCATCGTTTTTGGTGAGATACAGGAACTGCAGGCTTTTTCAATACTGTTGGTGGCTTCCGTGTTAGTTATCGGAAGTGTTGTATCTAAGTATCCTATGCCCACCGCTTTTACGGTAGTCGGAGCAGTTGTCGGCAGTGCCTTCAGCTTCGGTAATCCCATTCAATGGGGATCACTGCATAAGATAGTCCTCTATTGGCTGGCTATACCATTTTTAGCCGTAGGTATAGGTTATACATTATCTAGATTGTTAAGAAGATACATTTCTAAGAAAAAATCAAAGAAGAAGATCAGGTATCTAACGCTAACGATGGGTTTGTTGGTCGCTTATACTTCAGGAGCAAATTCGGTCGGATTAGCTGTGGGACCTCTTAAGAGTTTGGATTTCAGCATCATCATATTGCTCATACTAGGCAGTGTTTCGATCTTGATCGGTGCGTGGGTATTCTCCCCAAAGATAATAGATGCAGTTTCATTCGAGTACTCCAATGTGGGTCCAAGAAGATCTGCTGCTGCGTTAGGTACCGCTGCTTTGCTTGCACAGGTGGGGATATTGTTAGGTATACCTATCTCTTTCAGTGAAGCTATAATCGCTTCAGTGATCGGTAGTGGTTTAGTGGTGGGAAGGTCAAATATTGGTAAAAGAAAGTTAGCGTTCACGACTGGTGCATGGGTAGGAGCCTTCTTTTTATCAGCCGTTCTCACCTATGTCCTGGGAATAGTACTGCAGTATCTACTGTGATATATTCTTTTGAAAATGCTTTAAAGAGTATATTTTCTATCCTAATCCAGCCTTTCCGAACCCTGATATACTTTTTCTACATTCAGAACCGTCGCAGCATGACCAGGAAATCTGTCATCCAGCCAGGAGAGCATCTCTTCGTAGATTTCTCCTTCGGTATGGTATTCTAAAGAGCCTTTGATCTGGAAAGCATCGTGATCCTCAGTGATGAAAAGTACCGATCCAGAACTTCCGTTCTTGATGTTCTTTTTTGTTTTATGGAAATGGTTGTCAGCTATGACGAACTGCTTTTCATTTCTTTTTTTGATACAGCTCACATAGACTGAATTCGGTTCTTCGTTTTCATTGACTGTTGAGAATACAGCCGGTCCGTCTCTTTCTTCCCATTTCTTGCTGACCTCTTCTGGTAAGGATGTCATCATTTGTACCTCAGTATCCTGAATCACTTGATGTGTATAAATATCTTTAAGTTGAAATATCATAAAAGGCGTATCCCCATAATATAGATTTTATTTTATAATGATAAAACTTAAAAAGCAATATGCACTATCTTCATCGGATATGCATACATATAAAGGTGATCCGAATTGACCATTATAAGTAAAAGAACCGTTTTAAATTTTTATCTGGAATTGATAGAAAAGGATTCGATCGATTTTTTGGAAGAAAAAAATAAGGATGATATCAAAGAAAAGATAATAGAGCTAAGAGATGAAGATGAACTTCACGAACAGATAGAAGCAGCTAGAGATTTGTGGAAATCATTGTTTGAAGCATCGATGGTTTTTATCGATCCAAACAAACAGGGATATGATGATCTATTCGATTATTTCGATGAGTTTGTAGAATTTGAAGAACTGATCTTTGCTTCAGATGATTTTTACAGGGACCACACCCTACACTCACTATGGGTCTATTTTTTAGGTGAATATATCTTCAGGAAAGAGAAATTTCAACCTCTTTTCAAACAGTATCAATCAGAAAGAAGATACCTTAAGAAGTTGAGTGATATTTTTAAGGAGTTGGACGAATCTTCTTTCGAATACACTACCAAAACACTCGATCAGATAGCAAGAGATATAGAATACGATGATTCAGTCAGATGTGTTATGGCCTTGACACACGACTTGGGATATCCTCTCAAGAAGATAAACAAGATAAACGAATCGATAAGCAGGATATTACCATTTTACTCGATAAAAAATTTTGGCGGATTCAAATTTCAGTTCGAGGAAGTGCAAAATATATACCTTGAAAAATTCTTAGAAACGTTATCATTTGGACTTTCTATTTCACAGGTGAGTGGTGCAGATGAGATAAGTCAGGATGATGAACTTATGGGTAGATTCATGAAGATCTTGAATGATTACTCACAGAACGTGATAGAGGGTGATGGAGAGAAATACAGGGATAAGATATTGGACTTGCTGAGTCGATTCGGTGAGAGTGAGAAAAAATCTCTTCAGGAATACATAACTCCTTCGATGACAATCATCAGAGACCAGTCACAGTTCATGAGGTTAGCTGATGATTTTGAAAGCTATAAACACGGTATAATGAGCGCTTATCTGTTGACAAAAACGGTAGATGCATTTTCAGATATCGGTATCAACTACACAGAGAACGGTGAATTGATAAACAAACCTTCTAAACTCCCGATAATATTTTCAAAATTGAGGATACTCAAAGGGATGGCAAACCATACCAGTGAAGGATACTCGATCAAAGGTTTCGAGAACAGCATACCTCTCTTTGTCATGATAGACGAGCTTGAAGAGTTTTCTAGGATATCTAGAGCTTCTCAGAACAGACAGTTTGTTAAGCAGTTCTGTGAGACAGATATCGATTTTAAAAATGGATATATGATTATAAATTTCATCTTCGACGAAGAAGGGTTAGATGTACTGGACCCGGAAATATTTTTCAAGGACAAGTGTAAAAGATTGCTGACACTTTTTGATCTATCAGAACTCGAATCATATATGAATATAAAGTTCATGTGCAAAGGTGAAAGCGATGATCACGAATTAGTCATCGATGATGAAAAAGTACAGATCATCGTAGAAGATGAAGAAAAAGATATAGAAAAATACCTTGAATCCAAAGAATTCTCTATCTGATCAAGTCCGTGGATCGATGATATATTCGGTCTAGAGTTCACCTATATCTTCATCCCATAGTTCCCTATTATGCTCTATGAATTCCTTCATCATAGTTTTACATTCATCGATATCAAGGTCTACCACTTCTACTCCTTTTGATCTAAGGAAATCTGCTGTCCCTGGGAACGTTGTAGATTCTCCTGCTACAACTTTGGGTATCCCGAACTGTACGACTGCTCCGGAACACAGGTGGCAGGGCATCAGGGTTGAGTATAAAACTGTGTTTTTGTAAGAACCTATCCTCCCAGCATTCTTTAAACAATCGATTTCCGCATGAAGTATCGGGTCGCTATTTTGTACGTGTCTGTTGTGACCTCTTCCGATTATATTTTTGTTTTTTACTAAAACTGAACCTATCGGTATTCCCCCTTCTTGCAAGCCTTTCTTGGCCTCCTTTATAGCTTCTTTCATGTATCTATCCATGTTTGTTCAAGTTCATCATCGCTAATATTCTTACCTGTTTATAGATGGATCAAACATTTGTAACAACTCTAGCTATCGATGTTACATTTAGAGGAGACTCACTCAGAGGAATAAAGAATTAACCAAGTTCAACGGAATCTAGGTGCAGCATAGATCGGTGATCTTTTCCTGTGTAAATCTTGATCTTGCCATCTGACAGACTCCTGTCCCAATTCGGAAAATTACTCCAAGATATTTCTAAACCTATCTTGTGACCTTTTTTGAAAACGTGTGCTATATCCCACAGATCTACTTCGCATCCTATCACTTTATCTTTGTCTAGGGTCAAATTCTCGGTGCAGTCATCTGATATGTTCAATCGATTGATACCTTCAGCGATTATCCTCTTATCCCCTTCTTCGTCGATATCTAGGAGCTTACAGTTGATATCAGTACTTTCATCTGTGACCGATAGGAACAAGTTTACTTCAACTTTTCCAAGGATGCCGATGTCTCTTTCTAGATATTCAGTCTCAAAAAGTAAGATATCGTGCCTAGCATGAAGTGCGTTCTGTAAAGCTGGACCCGGATCTAGGTCTGCTGTCGGGAATTCCCACACTCTTCCTCCGATGGTTGGTACTGGATCATCTCTATCGATATTTATCTCGATTTCTGTGGTTTCTTCTTGATCTTTATCGAAAGACAGACCATCTGGAGATATATACAAATGCTTTTCATCAACATCTTCAGGCGGCCATCTTTTGCTGTGGTACCACTTATTTTCACCCGTGATGAATACTGAAATAGGTCTTTTATCTGTGGAAAGATTGTCCTTGGACATATCCTTATCCTTCAACCACCTATCGAACCATGATATCACGTTTTCGATGGTTCCTGGTCTGCTTTGTTCTCCAAAATCGAGTTCATGAAGTTCTGTTGGTCCCATGAAGACACCGTTGTGAGTCCATGGGCCTATCACCAGATGCTGTGGTTTAGATGATCGTTCTTCAAAATATTGGTAAAGATCCAATGTGTTACCTAAACATAGATCATACCAGCCAGACATGTGTAAGATAGGGATATCCACTTCTTCAAGATATTCTTCTACGCTCAGTTTTTTCCAGTAATCATCTCTCAATGGATGTTCGCACCAAGCACTCCACAGTTCGTTGGGATATCCTGCCTTTTTTGCCGCATCTTTCAAAGGTTCGGTTCTATAGACTTCCTTCCAATCTATCTTACTCAAGTCAGGTTGTGGTGAGTAGGATATTATGATCGACCATGGTAGGGAGTGATGCAGTACTTTGGCACCCCCTCTATGGGTTAGATCGTAAGTGTTCGAGAATCCTCCCACGTTTATCATGGCTTTTATGGATTCTTTCTTTGCTGCTGCAGGTATAGCACATGTGGATAGATATGATATACCTACGATGCCGATACCTGCGGCTGGATCATACCAGTTCTGTTCTTTTATCCAGTCAACTGTTTCTAAACCGTCAGTTTTCTCCTGGTTTATCGGATCAAAAGAGCCTTCTGAATCGTACCGCCCTCTAACGTCTTGAATGACCAGAGAATAGTCGCTTTCTACGAACGGACGGACGAATGTTTTCATCTGTTCTTTACCATAAGGTGTCATTATGAGAAGTGTTGGGTATTTACCTTCTTTTTTTGGTAGGTAAACATCTGTAGCCAGTTTTACTCCGTCTTTCATCTCAACTTTTTCTTCTATCTTTTCCATCTACTCACCTTATTTCAATGAAAACCTCTAATTGCTTGATTTATAAAAATTCTTTGAATAAATTGTGAAGAACAGATTAAGATCAAGTATTTTGTATTGGTCAAACTTTTGCCACAACTCTAGCTATGGATGAATCAGCTTTGATCTTTAAAGGAAAAGCGATTATTTCGAAAATTTTTTCATCTAATAATTTTGATAGATCCGTCAGGTTCTCTATTATCAAGATATCGTTCTTGAAAAGCATCTTGTGTATGTTGAAAGGTTCTCTATCTGGTGTAGGTATGTCCATGCCCAGCATCTTGATCTTCTTTTCGATGAGAAATCCTGCTAAAGATTCATCTACGAGAGGATGTTCAGTGTAGTATTCCTCGGAACCATACTTTTCATCATATCCTGTATAAAGTAAAACTATGTCGTTTTCTTTTACCAAGTCAGAGTATTCATCTTTGTATTGGATCGGATCTTGTCCTCTGACATCGAGTATACATCCATTTCCTGTGAACCTCTCTAACGGTACCTCGTTCATGTAGGTGTCATCATCGGTCATATGCATAGGCGTATCTATGTGAGTTCCTGCATGTAGTCCTGTCTCTAAACGGAAATAGTTGTAACCGTCTTCTTCGAAAGACTTGGTTCGTTGTAATTCAACAGGATCGTCAACAGGATATACAGGCATATCTTTGTGTATTTGATGTGTAAGATCTATCAGTTCTGTCATCTTATTTTTCTCCTATGAAGTCAAGAGATAAAGATAGATAACAGATTAAAATCTTTCTAGTTGTGCTCATGATAGAGTCCTCTTTTTTTCCGAGAAATATAGTATGATAGAAAGTATCAGTGAAAATAGTGTCATCAACCCACCTATCATGAAAGCGATATCGTATTTACCTGTAACATCGTAAACGTAACCGGCGAAGTAAGGTCCTAAAGCTCCTCCTAAACCTGCTACGGTTCCCAATGCACCCAGTATCTCACCGGAATGCTTGTTTCCGAAGAATACGGAAACTATGACAGGATATATCATGACCCATCCTCCGAAGGCTAAACCGAAGATCAATGAGATGACGTATAGTATATGCAGCGAGTTCGTGGTCGTGATCAAGAAAAGAGTCAGTGACTGCAGCAGAAAGAAGATCATCGTCCCTTTGACAACTCCGATCTTATCAGAAGTCCATCCTCCGAACAATCTTCCAAACACGTTGGCTAGACCTATGGCAGTCAGGGTCATAGCTGCGTAGAAACTTGGTATCCCTATACCCTCCGAATATGGTACGATATGTACCGTCACTATCAGAGCAGAGAACTGGGAAACGAAGAACATCATATAGATAATCCAGAAACGTTTTGTTTTAAATGCCTCAAAAAGTGTCAAATTTATTCCTTTATCCGTGCCCTTTTCTTTAGGATCTGAATCTTTCTTTTCGAGTCCTATATCTTCAGGCGAATCCCTGATCAGATACGTTGCGATCAACAGTAATACAGAAGATATGACAGCCATCACTATGAAAGTCGTTCTCCATCCAGCACTGGCTATGATCCTTTCGAGAGCTGGCGGGAAGAAAGCCATGCCCAGTCCTAAAGCTGAAACCGTGATACCCACAGCTAAACCTTTATTTTCGTTGAACCATCTAGTCACAGTCGTCGTAACTGGTACATAGAAAGCTCCTGAACCGATGCCTATGAGAGCAAAGCATAGATATAATTGATTTAAAGAATTTATCTGGCTGGAAAATATGTATCCTGGGACCACCAGAGATAAACCCAAGATCAACACCTTTCTCACTCCGTATCTATCGCTCAATCTGCCGTAAACTATCGCAAAGAATGATGTGAGCAGAAGTGAGATCGAGTATGCCAATGAGATCGGGGCTCTAGACCATCCAAAATCGGCTGTCAAAGGCTTGATGAAAACACCGAAAGCATAGCTGCGTAAACTCGATACGAGGATAGCTAGGAAAGCTGCGAGTACGACGATCCAACCGTAATAGATCTCCTTTTTCATTATGATCGGTACGAACCTAAAATAGTAACGATGATAAAATTAGTTTTGGTCGGATTTGGTGGTAGAAGGGTGATTGAGATGTATAATGTTCAATCACAAGATATAAAATCATCTAAGATAATCATTCAATATGTATGAGAAGATAATCGTACCCACTGATGGGTCGGAATTCTCAATGAAAGGTGTGAGAGAAGGGGTAGAACTGGCTTCAGCATTGAACATACCTGTTCACGCTTTGTATGTGATCGATATAGGAGATATAAAGATCTCAGAGAAGGTCGTATCTCACTTTGAAGATGAAGCTGCAGAGGCATTGGATAAGGTTGAAAGATTGGTTGAGAAGGATGATGTAGAGCTTGTAAAAAAGACGTTCAAAGGGTCTCCCTACAAGAAGATAACAGAATATGCCTCAGAGAACGATATCATCTACATGGCTTCACACGGACAATCAGGGTTCAGAGAACTCTTCATGGGAAGTACCACTGAGAGGGTCTTGAAGAGGGCTAAGTGCACCGTTGCTGTGGTCAAGGAAGAGTGATCGATCTCATTGATGTTCTCAGCACATCCAACAACTATTTAAATCTGTATTACATATTAATACATGGTGCTTTAGATGGGTACAAAAAGTCTGAAAAGCGTACAAGCGAGAGTCTCTGAGGAACTTTATGAAGAGATCGATAAAAGGATAGAGTCTGGAATGTATTCTAGTAAAAGCGAGGTCATCAGGGCAGCCCTTAGGAAACTGTTTGCAGAGCAGAGTAGGAACTTCTTGAGAGAATTGGCTGAAGAAAAAGATCTTTCTGAGGAAGAGATGCTCGAAGAATGGATCAAAGTGAGAGAAGGAGCATAGGATGATAACTGTTTTCATAGATACTAATATAATCATATCTGGTATCTTCTTTTCAGGTCAGGAATCCCAGATACTGGATTCAGGGGACTTCAGGTTGGTGACTGCTGACATCTGTAGAGAGGAGACTTTGGAGGTTGTCGAAAGAAAATTTGAAGACTTGAGTTCAAGATCACTTGAAAAAGTCCTAGATGAAGTGGAAGAGGCTTTGATCGATATCGAGTTGATCGAGGAAGAGGAATACAAAGATAAGATAGATGAGGCAAAAAAGTGCGTTGATGGAAAAAACGATGTAAAAGTACTCGCTGCAGTACTAGCTTGTGATCCTGATTATTTCATCACCGGTGATGGAGATTTTTGGAACGAAGATGTTGAGGATAAAGTTGATCTCATAAAAAGTAGGGATCTGTTGGAAAAGGTGAGGTAGGATCAAGATTTCGATAGATATTTACTCAAAGGTCCTGAGAAAGATAGAGGGATGTAAAATACATCTTCTTCATTCCTTTTAAGTTGAGATTCGTTGAGTACAAAACATCTATCTGCATCATATTTATCACAGAAACTCCTCAATGAACGTGTCATCTTAGGAGTTGTTTTTACCTCGACCGGAGATATATGATCTTCATCAAAGATGAAATCGACTTCTGATTTGCTTTTGCTCCTCCAGTATCTTAGAACATCAGTATGACGTATCGCCTGCGAGAAAAAGAAGTTCTCGTTCAATTCACCTCTATCACTTCTATCTTCTATATTTTGGAAGTTGTTTATCAAACCGTTCCTGAAACCATTATCGAAAAAGTAAACCTTCGGTGTTTTAACTATCTCTTTCTGTTTATTCGTGAAGAAGGGATCGATCATCTTCATCACAAAGGTATATTCAAGGATATTCAGCTTCTCTTTCAACTCTTTATATTTGAACTGTGATCTGTCTGAGATCTTCGAATACTTCGTGAGTTCACCGGTCTGAAGCGAGAGCAGTTTCATAAGTTTTCTTACCTTCCTATCTTCAGAGATCTCGAGAACGTCCCTGATTTCTCTGAGTAGATACGTATTGATTATGTTCTTGATGATGGTCCTTTTTTCTTCCTCATCATCAGCTAAAACAACTCTTGGATATCCACCGTATATCATGTATTCCTTTCTCAATCCTTCTAATCTAGATAACACATTGGACGATACATCGAAATCTTTTTTTGAGTCTATCCAATCGCTTAGATCATCACTCTTTTCTTTGAAGAGTTCGTATAGATCTTCATCTTTGGATCGTAAGAACTCTTCGAAGCTGAATGGATAAAGTTCAAAATTTAAGATCCTGCCTGTGAGATACTTCAAACCTTTAACAGTCATATCGGTTATGGATGAACCGGTTATGATGATCTTTTTATCGGGATAGTGATCATAAAGATACTTTAGTTTTTGACCACCTTCCTCAGCATACTGGAACTCGTCTATAAAGAGGTGATCGTATCCTTGAAGATACAACTTAGCAAAATCTTTGATGTCCTCTTCAAAAATATCCAAGATTTCCCTATCCTCGAAACTTATGAAGATAGAATCGTCTAACTCTTCATGGATCTTTAGTAGCATAGTGGTCTTCCCACTCTGTCTGGGACCAGTGATGCATATGATCTCAGGTTTATCCATGTATTTCCATATGCGTTCTTCAAGATCTCTATCTACGTAGTTGTCCGGTATCGTTTCCATCATATCGTTGATCATATATCATAAATAGTACTACTATTTTTTAAAGTTTTTCAAGAATAGTAGGTTTAAAGTTGAATATCTTGTAAATTTAGTACGATTTATTTTTTAAAAAAAGATAGATTTAAAGAGGTGATCTCTCACCATCCTTCATATCAAACTCAAATGTCTTAAATTCTCCATCTTTGAACACGGATATATGTACTGAATCGATCCCTTTATTCTGAAAAAGATCGATCTGGAAGAACTTATAGGGTCTGTGAAGAAAGAGATACAGGATAAAGATCTAACAAAAATACATTCAGAAGTTGAAGAAAAGGCTGACGAACTTACTGATATTGCATGTAGACTTTATAGAGAAGAGAAAATCTCATT
>CAZEXI010000034.1:0-25006 GCA_964516805.1 uncultured Thermoplasmata archaeon | reverse complement strand
AAATTTTGGTCAACCTAAAAATCTAGTTTGCTCTTAGATTGTATATTTTTTGCAGTAAATATTAAGTACTTAAACTACTCTTCAAATTTTAGGGGATATAAGTGAAATCTAAAAAAATATTGATATTAAGCGTAGTATGTATTCTGTTATTTTCATCATTGATTGGATGTACTGAAGATAATGGTGATGGAAATGGTGGGAATGGAAACGGTGATACGACAGCGTCAAATTGGTATGCATATAATTTTGATACAAATGTGAAAGCTGAAGGAGATAATGAAGGTAAATTGAAAGAATTCAGTTTCAGACAGACATACAATGAAAACGGCTCTGTGATGAAATTTGATGTGACATCGACGAACTTGGGCAAAAAAACTGTAGATATAAAAGTGATAAAGATGACGATGGAGGGATGGAATTATACAGAAACAACTGAAGAAGTATCTATCGAAGCCTATGAAATCAATCATAGAGTAGAGGTTTTGCAGGATGATTCAGGAGAATCACATCCTGATTGGGTAGAATTGAATGTTTTTTTACCGACTGATGATTATTCGACAGCCCAATATTTCTGGATATACGCTATGACTGAGTACAGTGACTCTGATGGAAATGAAGGAATGTGGAGTTACTATTTAACAGAAGAGATGCAGTCCAGTGGTGCCATGTATATTCCATATACTGAAGGGGATCTAAACAATTATGACTCCTGGATTTTATTTGGCCTATACGGTTGGGCATGGACCTGGTTCCAACCTTTCGCGGATAATCTTGATTTAGAAGAGGGTAGTGTTAGTGTCCCAATTGGAGGAGGATCTTTTTCCTATTCAATAACAAAGACTACTGAATCCGTAGGAGATTACGATTTCGAAGCTTACAATGTAAAATCTAACGCAGTAGACTTTGAAGGTGGAGCCTCTCTAGAAGGTACATTTGCACCAACACTGCCAGTTCCTATATACGTCAAGGTAGGAGGATCTGGATCTGACTATTACTCATACTATGAGATAGAATTAACGGATGTTGTACTGGAATAAAACAAACCCTTTCTTTATTTTTTATTAATGGTTTAAAAACTGATAGCGGGGAGTGGATTTGAACCACTGATCTCCGGGTTATGAGCCCGACGGAATCTCCTAGCTATCCTACCCCGCTAAGGTGAAAAAATTCTGAGTATTTTCCCCATAAGTACAACCTAATTATAAATTTTTCCATTTGGATTTTATGTCAAGTCCTTTTGAACCACTTCTCGAATTCTTTTTCAGAAAAAGTTATTATCGTTGGTCTGCCATGAGGACAAGTATAGGGATTATCTGTCTTTCCCAATTTTTCTAAAATATCCTTTGCTTTAGTTATAGATATCATATCACCTGCTCGAACCGAGGAATGACATGACATGTATCTGATAATCTCTTCTTTTCTCTTATCCAAAGAAGTATTTTTTAGGTCCATGAGCTCGTCTAAAACATCCGTTAAGATCTCTTTTTCCTGCACCTCTCCAAAGATTACTGGTATACCTTTAATTCTAAATGTAGTCCTGCCAAAATTTTCAATGTCAAAACCTAAGCTTTTGATCAGATCTTCATTAGCTCTTAATATAGCTGCATATCTTGGTTTTAATTCAATATTTGTTGGAGAGACAAGCTTTTGACTCGATATTTTATTTTTGAATTTATTCTTAAATTTTTCATAATTTATCCTTTCATGTGCTGCATGCTGGTCTATAATGGCTAGACCTGATGGAGTCTCTGCTAAGATATAATTGTCTTTAACGATACCTAAAACTTTCATATGAGATAATTTAGACTCTTTAACTTCGCTCTTTTCTTCGAATGTTAGTTTAGATTGTTCCTGAAAGTGCTTAACTTTATTATCATCGGATACTTGTGTACTAGGAGTAGATGGTTTTTCTTTGTCAAATTCTTTAGTCTGCTCTGGTATAAGATCTTCAGAGAGGAGAGCTTCATTTATGATCTCAGAAAGTTTATTTTTTACTTTTTTCTTGTCCTGAAATCTAACTTTTGTTTTGGTTGGATGTACATTTACATCTATTTTCTTTCCATCGATTTTGATATCTAAAAAAGCTAGAGGATATCTGTGTTTTGGAAGTAGAGTATCGTATCCCTCTGTTACTGCATCTTTCAATAATTTGTTCTCTACATATCTAGAGTTGATAAAGGTATAGATATGTTTTCTATTCGAACGTGTTATCTCTGGTTTGCAGACGTATCCATTCACTTGAAAATAATCGTTTTTTTCGTCGACTTCGATCATCTTCTTGGCGGTTTCTTTGCTGTAGATAGATTTGATATTTTTCAACTGTGAATCTGTTTTTGGAACAAATAAAATTTCGTTGTCATTATGCGTTAAGGAAAATGAACAATTTGGGTT
Source organism: uncultured Thermoplasmata archaeon (assembly GCA_964516805.1). Taxonomy (GTDB): domain Archaea; phylum Thermoplasmatota; class Thermoplasmata; order Halarchaeoplasmatales; family Halarchaeoplasmataceae; genus CAYSTL01. Next base: position 22,615 of record CAZEXI010000034.1, on the reverse strand, counting down.
TGCTAGTGCATTTCTAGTGACAATATCGCTTACATGAGCTAGCTCTGTGTTTGTCTTCTTCATGTATTTTTTTCTAGCTGGGGTGTTGTAAAATAGATTTTCAACTATTATAGTGGTACCAACTGCACAACCAGTCTCTTCCTTTTGTTTAATATCGCCACCATGGACTGTCAGTTTAGTACCCTCCAATTGATCATCTGTTCTTGTGATTGCTGTTACTTTAGCAACAGATGCTATACTAGGAAGAGCTTCACCACGAAATCCCAAAGTAGATAGATCATCTAAATCTTCGATTCTATCTATCTTACTCGTAGCATGTTTTTTGAAAGCGAGTTCTACTTCTTCTGGACCCATACCAATACCGTTATCTCTAACAACTGCTCTCTCTTTCCCGCCTTCAACTATTTCTACTTTGATCTCATCCGCATCAGCATCTAGAGAATTTTCTACCAACTCTTTAACAACAGAAGCTGGTCTTTCAATCACTTCGCCAGCAGCTATCTGGTTAACTGTTTTCTGAGATAAGACTTGAATTCTACTCATTTTCCTCCTCCATCTCCTTCTTTAAATCCCACAATTTGTTTATCGCTTCCATTGGTGTAAGATTTTCAATATCTATAACTTTTAAATTCTCCAATACAGGATGAGAATCGGTTTTTGTTTGGCCTTGTATATCGAATGTCATCTGAGTGAACTTAGGCCCATCTTTTTTTTCCATCTTTATGGTGTGATCATCCTCTATCTGTTCTAAAACATCATGGGCTCTTTGTACAACAGGATCAGGAAGTCCAGCTAAAGAAGCTACATGGACTCCATAGCTTTTGTCTGTACTACCTTCCCTTACTTTTCTTAAGAATCTCACGTCTCCACCTGTATCTTTTGCTGCAACGTGAAGATTTTTGACACTATCCAATGATTTTTCCAATTCTGTTATCTCGTGATAGTGAGTAGCAAAAAGAGTCTTTGCATTTATTTCTCTAGAGATGTATTCTGTAACAGCCCATGCTATACTCAATCCGTCGAATGTACTCGTCCCGCTGCCTATCTCGTCCAGTAAGATCAAGCTGTTTTCAGTAGCATTGTGAAGAATGTTTGATAACTCAACCATCTCGACCATGAATGTTGAATGGCCTTTGGTCAGGTCATCTAATGCGCCTACTCTTGTAAAGATCCTATCAACTACGCCTACTTCTGAATTTTCAGCAGGTACAAAACAACCGACCTGTGCTAAGAGAGTTATGAGTGCGACCTGTCTCATGTATGTAGATTTACCAGACATATTTGGTCCAGTGATTATCAAAAATTGGTTCTTACCATTATCCATCAAACAATCATTAGGTACAAAATTTTCTTCAATAGTTTTTTCTACTACTGGATGCCTTCCATCATTTATCTTTATTTTGTCATCTGGATAAACTTCTGGTCTATTGTAATTATTTCTTATCGAAACATGAGCAAAAGAAGTGAGCACGTCTAGTTCTGCTATAGTTCCTGCGGTTTTCTGGAATCTTTCAGATTCATCACCCACCTCTTCTCTAAGTTCCTTAAATATTTCATATTCCAATGCTTCCATCTTTTCTTCAGCACTTATGATCTCATCTTCCTTCTCTTTTAATTCAGGAGTGTAGTATCTTTCTGAATTTTTAAGAGTTTGTTTTCTATTGTAGTCCTCGGGAACCTTGTCTGTTTGCGTTTTGGATACTTCCAAGTAATATCCATGGACTTTGTTATATCCAACTTTCAATCTATCTATACCCGTTCTTTCTCTCTCTTCTTCCTCCAATGAGTTGATCCATTCTTTACCCTCTCTAGATTTCTTCTTAAGTTTATCTAGGTCTTCATCAAAACCTTCCTTTATTATACCCCCTTCTTTTACAGTAGTTGGTGGGTTTTCGACGATGGCTGACTCTATTTTATCTCTGATATCTGTTAAAGGATCGATCCTCTCTTTTATCTCCTGCATTTTTTTACTCTCAGTATCATCTAACATCTCTATTAATGGCTCTATCTTTTGAAGAGTATCCTTAATACCCAACAGATCTCTAGCATTTGCGTTACCATAAACTACCCTGCTTATCAACCGTTCTAGATCATAGATCCCGTCCATCTGTTCTCTAAGATCATCTTTAAGGAATATCTCATCTACGAGTTCCTGTACTGCATTTAATCTTTCTCTTATTTCATCGATTTCTAACAAAGGCTGCTGAAGCCAGTTTCTCAATTTTCTTGAACCCATGGCGGTTATCGTATCATCTAAAACATACAGCAATGTACCTTTCTTTGAATCATCTCTAAGACTTCTAAATATCTCTAGATTTTTTAATGTCGTAGCGTCTAAAGTCATGTATTGATCAGGTGAATAAACCTGTATCCTTTGGATATAGTCTAATGTTCTTTTTTGGGTATCTTCAAGATAATCCAAAGCTGCACCAGCTGCTTTTACTGCATTATTTTTTTCCTCAAGGTCAAAAGGTTCTAGTGTTTTTGTTCCAAAATGTTCTAGTAGTTTGGATTCAGCTGTTAAAAATGCATCATCTCTGTGTGAATGAATCATCATCTCGTTTTCCTGTTTTAGTTTCTTAACAAATTCTTCATCTTCATAATTTGATTTTGGTAAAATACACTCTTTCGGTTCATACCTGATAAGTTCAGCTAACAAGTCGTTTTCATCTTCAATTTCAGTGACAAAAAAATCTCCTGTAGATATATCCACAGAGGCAATTCCATAATTATCTTTATGGTATATACACATCAAAAAATTGTTACCAGATCCTTCTATAAGTCCCTCATCTATCAGAGTTCCTGGAGTGACAACTCTTACCACTTCTCTATCGACAATCCCTGATGCCTCATCTGGGTCCTGAGTCTGCTCTGCTATAGCTACAGTATACCCTTTTTTGATCAATCGCTGAAGATAACTATCTACTGAATGGTAAGGAACACCTGCCATCGGAGTCGGATCATCTTGCCCTTTATCTCTGGTCGTAAGCGTGATATCTAATTCTTTAGAAGCTTTCTTTGCATCCTCATCGAACATCTCGTAAAAGTCGCCCATCCTGAAGAATAGTATAGAATCTGGATATTCATTTTTAAGTTCATAATATTGACGCATCATCGGTGTTAGTTCACTCATTTTATCCCGCATTTGCTCGAATGTAAAGGATCATTCTATATTTTCGATTGTGATTGAAAACCAATCATATAAACCTTTTTTGAAAAATGATTTATGGGAAACGATTTTCGTTTATGATTTTGATACCATAAAAGAAATCTTAATATTAATACCTATCATTACTCTCAATAGGGCCCAACAAATTAGGATGCTTTGTTTCGAGCCTCCTTTTGGATACCTCTTGGCCCTTTTTATTTTTTAACTGATCAATTTTACGTTTATTGCCTTTAAACCTTTGCTTGTTCTTTTTACTTCGAACTCAACTTTTTGCCCTTCTATAACCTTCTGGTCGGATTCTATTTCTGCTCTGTGGAAGAATATTTCATCACTGGTTTCTTGGGATCTTATGAAACCGTATCCTTTTCCTTCAAACCAGATTTTAACCCGTCCTTTACCCATTTTTACACCTTCATCGATTTGACTAGATCTTCTTTCTCATCTTTTGAAAGGTCCTTTATTTCCATTTCCCTCTTTGTTGCTTTGCTTCTATTTTCAGCTGTTTCACAATATACTAATTCTAGTGGTAATCTACTTCTCACGTATTTACTGCCTTCACCCTTTCTGTGAGCTTCTAATCTTTGTTCTATATTTTTAGTGATTCCAGTATACAAAGAGTCATCTGATAATCGAAGCATATATACGAACCACATCTTCTTACCTTCTATCTAATTCTTCATCGATTCAATACTAATAAAGTTTTCATTTCATTAATTCGAAGTAATTTTAAATAGATATTCACCGATTATATGACAGTGTTTATAATGGAAGAAAAAGATAAATTATTGGGTCAATACACAGGGATAGCTGTTTTTGTATTGGGCGTCATCCTGCTGATATTTACTTTCTATATTGTGTACCAAGTTTTCATGACCCCAGATACTTTGGAAGGGTTCTCTGACCTTGCTCCATCAACTTCAGGTGAGTTTGGACAGGTAGTACAGATTTTGATTTATTTTGTCGGAGTGCTATTACTTTGGGTTATGGGAAGTATTGCAGGTAGGATAGCTAAACATGGGATCAATTTATGGAAACCTTCAACTGAAAATGTATTCCGTTTGGAATCTGCAGAAGAACTAACAGGAAATCCAAGGCAAAGAGAAATGCTGGATAAGATAAATAGGATAGGTAGAACGGTCGAAGATCAGAATAAGATGATTAAAAAATTGTATTCTGAAAAGGATATCGAACTGCCCAAGAACCAAACTGAAGTTGGAGAAACAAATGGTGAATATAAAAGAGATAAAGGAAAAGAATATTGATGTAATAATCCAATTTATAATAAACCCGGTTTGAATAAAAATTTTTTCTTTTAATTTTTTTGATATCAATAAACCATCAAATAAATTCAATATAAATATTTTATACAATATTAAATATATTACAGCAACCAATATCAAGAAAGCAAAAGTGGGCTCAGCCGGGTTCGAACCGGCGACCTCCGCCATGTCAAGGCGACGTCATAACCAGCTAGACTATGAGCCCATAGGTTATTGATTCTGTTTAGGCCATTAATTCGATAAGTTATATATCATTTTCGCTTTACATCACTATTTCCTACTGTTTAAGGAAAGATTGTTATAAGAGTAGTTTGAATGAATTTTCCAATGGATTACTTTGAAGAGATAATAAAAGAGATACTCGATGGAACAATAACCACCCCTGACGAACTCCAGAAGGCAAAGATGAGACTCTGTAAGAAATACAATAGACCGGAGCTTCCAAAAAACGGTACTATACTAAAGAAAGTTGATGAGATGGAAGGAATCAATAGAGACCAAGTTCTTCATGTTCTTCAAAGAAAACCAGCTAGAAAAAAATCGGGAGTCTCAGTAATAGCAGTGATGACTTCTCCTGCTGAGTGTCCCCATGGAAAATGTCTTATGTGTCCTGGCGGACCGGACATCGAAGAACCAAGTCCACAATCATATACTGGTAACGAACCTGCAGCACTCAGAGCAGGTAGGAATGAATACGATCCATACAATCAGGTGAAGGACAGATTAAAGCAGTACGATGCCATCGGACATGAACCAGATAAGATAGAATTGATTATAATGGGAGGTACTTTTCCAGCTAGAGAATGGGAGTATCAGGAGAAATTCATAAAACGATGTTTCGATGCACTGAATGAAACACCTTCAGAATCCTTGGAAGAAGCAAAAAAGATCAACGAAACTGCAGAAAGAAGGTGTATAGGATTAACAATCGAAACTCGTCCAGACTACTGTAAAGATGAACATCTTCTAAAGATGTTGAAACTTGGTGGGACTAGAGTTGAGATAGGAGTACAGTCAATCCGAGATAAGTTATTAGATAATATTCAAAGGGGTCATTCTGTACAAGACTCCATCGAAGCTACAAAAATAGCAAAACAGTACGGTTTTAAGGTTTGCTATCACATGATGCCAGGTCTACCTGGATCTACAAAAGAAGACGATTTAGATGAATTTAAACAACTATTCGAAGACGAGAGATTCAAACCCGACCTTTTAAAGATATACCCGACTTTAGTTGTAAAAGGTACTGAATTATACGATATGTGGAAGAGAGGTGAATATGAGCCATATTCAACTAAAGAAGCTGCAGACCTGGTCGCTGAGATGAAATCAATAGTTCCAAAATATGTTAGAATACAAAGAGTTCAGAGGGATATTCCGTCTAATCTGGTTGATGCAGGGGTTAAGAAAAGTAATTTACGACAGTATGCAAGGTCGAATTTAGAAGAAAAAGGACTGACCTGTGAATGTATCAGATGTCGTGAAGTAGGTCATTCAGATAAATCTATAAAACATGATAATGTAGACCTATCTGTTTTAGAATATAAAGCATCTGGTGGAACTGAATATTTCTTAGAGATGGGTGAGAATGATATAATAGCTGGATATGCAAGAGTAAGGATTGAGAAAGATAAAACTCCTATACTGAGGGAACTGAAGGTAGTTGGAGAGATGACTCCTGTTGATGAAAAAGGTCAGGACTTTCAGCATATGGGCTATGGGAAACAACTTATGAAAAAAAGTGAAGAAATAGCAAAAAGTCATAGCAATTCTCTCAAAGTGATAAGCGGTATAGGGGCTAGAGAATATTACAGAAAACTCGATTATGAATTAGAAGGATATTATATGGTAAAACATTTCAGTTAAGAATTAAACAGTTTTGAAAACTTCATGCTCAGGTTCATAAACCTCTTCAAGTTTTCTTATCTGCTCTATCAAATCATCGACGTCTCCCAGATCTCCTCTTTCCGATAATTTACTTAGATCATCTCTATTAAAACCATCTAGTTCTTTACTCAAGACCCTACACATAATCTCCAATCTTTCTTTTTTGTTGTCTCCATGACTAGATTCTTCCAAAGCTTTGGAGTAAGAATCTTTCTCTTTTTCTTTATCTTCTACATTAAATTCTTCCCCTTTCATCTTTGCATTGATTCTACCTACAGCCCAGGAAGCTTCGCTTTGAGAATTAGTTTTATAATGAATTTTCATTTTTTTGATCTTTAAATTCTTACCACAGTGATTGCATTTAGTTGATTTATTGCTCAAATCAACTACTTTGGCAAATCTGCAGTTTGTACAAACTATTATACCATATTTTTCACTCATTGAAGATACACCAAAACCGCTATAGCACAACCAAACTCATCTTTTCCTACTTCCACATTTGAGTATTCGTATTCTATGTTTTTCAAAGAAATATCTCTGTCCTCTCCCATCTGCTCCAATTTTTCCTGCATCTCCTGGATAAATCTATCTAATTCAAGATTAACAGAAACCTCATTATGCTCCATGACATAACCCCCTTTGTCATCCTCTCTAAAACCATAGGAAATACCTGCTGCTAGTCTAGTATTTTTACCGGTAGCTTTAGATATAACACAGGGTCTGAAAGCTCCGATCTTATCGGGGATTTCATCTATTTCCTCTATACCTTTTGGAAGGACAGAGGAGATCTTGATCATATTAACGTCACCTATTCCTGCATCGAGCATAGCTTTATCAACAGCGTTGATGATAGAAGTTTTGCTAACTCCAACTCCTGAGCAAACTGCAAACTTTGTTGGATCTTGAAACATATCTACAAAGGAAATTAGTCAATTATTTAAGTTTTCAGGGTGGGAGTTAATTATTTGTAATACAAAAATAATGAGAAATCGATGTCTGCTATAATACCGATAAGTATACTGATAGGGATCTTGATTTTGATCATTGTAGTATGGGTGGTATGGAAGATCATCAAATGTGTTATAGTACTTATTCTGATAGCTATAATTATAGCTGCATTATGGTATTTAGGGGGCTTGGCTGATTTAGCTTTAGGTATATTTAGTTCAATACTACTATATTTATTTTAGAGAGGTTTTATAATGGAAAACAGCATAATACAAGTATATACTGGAGATGGAAAAGGAAAAACAACAGCTGCTTTTGGGGTGGCTTTCAGAGCTGCAGGACATGATATGGAAACTTTAGTGATTCAATTCTTAAAAAATCGAGAATCAGGAGAAGTTAAATTTGCTGAGAAAACAGAAGAAATCACTGTTGAAAGATATGGAAATCCAGATTTTATCGTAAGTGGGGAAACTGATGAAAGTGATTATAGAGAAGCAAAAAAGGGATTAAAGCGAGCTAAAAAAGCGATTAAAGAAGAGGATTGGGATATTGTTATACTTGATGAAATAAATCTATCTATTTACTTTGATTTGATAGATATCGACGATGTTTTAGAATTATTAAGAGATGTAAAAGATACTGAAATAATAGTAACTGGTAGAAATGCTGAAGAAAAATTGATAGAGAGGGCAGACCTTGTAACATCAATGGAAGAAATAAAACATCCTTACAAGGATGGATTTAAAGCTAGAAGAGGAATAGAGTATTAGGGAGTATTAGAGATAATTTTAAGAAATTTTCCTCAAATATTATATATTCTAAAAGTACATGTAGAAAGGTGAATAAGGGGTTTTATGAATGAGGGTACTTCTGGTAGATGACGAACCCGGTATTGTCGAACAAGGTAAGATTTTCTTGGAAAGAGAAGGTAATTTTTTCTTGGAAGAAAAAGACGAGAAATTGAAAGTAGATTCGGTACAGACTATTGAAGAAGCTGTGGAAAAGATAGAAACCGAAGAAATTGATGCAGTCGTTTCTGATTATAAGATGCCTGATAAAACGGGTATAGATTTATTGAAAGAACTGAGGTCCGAAGACAATGATATACCCTTTATAATGTTCACTGGAAAAGGCTGGGAAGAAGTAGCCATGGAAGCTTTGAACAATGGTGCAGATCAGTATCTACAGAAAGGATGGGACCCGAAAGCTCAGTATGGAGTTCTAGCAAAATCAATCGTTCAAGTCGTCGAGAAAAAGAGAAGCCAGAAGATGTACGAAACACTTTTTGAAACTGCTAAGGATGCATTTTTTATAATGGATGAAGAACAATTTATCGAGTGCAATCAGGGAGCCCTTGAGATGTTTAACTGTGAAAGAGAGGATATTATTGGCGAAGCCCCTTATGATTTATTTTCACCAGAGCAGCAACCTGATGGAAGCAATTCTAGAGAATTAGCTAGAAGGAAGATAAGCAGAGCATTAAACGGTGAATCACAATTTTTTGAATGGAAACATAAATCACTCGACGGAGAAGTATTTGACGCAGAAGTTATGTTGAACAGCATGGACATCTCTGGAAAAAGATTCTTGATGGCTATTGTAAGAGATGTTACTGATAGAAAGGAAGCTCAAAAAAATCTAAAGGGAGAAAAAGAGAAGCTGCAGAAATACATAGATGTGGCCGATGTAATCATGTTGGTTTTGGATGAGGATAAAAAAGTTAAAATGATAAATAAGGCTGGTAGCAGAATTTTAGGGTATGATGAGGATGAGATAATCGATAAGAATTGGATTGAGAATTTTATACCAGAAGGGAATAGAAAGGAAATTGAAGATCATCTAGATAATTTTCTAGAAACAAATCTAGATAAACAATCTTCTATGATACAGCCAATATTAACTGAAGAGAACGGAAAGAGAATTGTTGAGTGGAATTATAAATTATTAAAAGGAGAAAGTGGACAAAGGAGTATTTTAGCTTCAGGAAATGATGTTACTGATTTGAAACGAGCAGAAGAAAAATTTAGAACATTCTTCAAAGAGATAAGAGATGGAATTTTTGTAACCACCATCGGTGGAGAAAATGCAGGTGAGATCATAGAGGCAAATCCTGCAGCTGCTGAAATGACAGGTTATTCAATAGATGAGCTAAGAGGGATGAATATTATCGATGATATATCTGTAAATGAATACGAAGAGTTGAAAAAAGGAATCAGAGAGAAGGAGCTAATAGAAAAAGAGGAGATAAGATTTAAAGAGAAAAAAAGAAGAAAAGATGGATCTACATTTTGGACAGAAGTGTTGATCACCCCTATAGATTTTGAAGGTGAAAAAGTAGCGTTATCAGTAAATAGAGACATAGATGAAATAAAAGAAACAGAAAATAAATTAAAAGAAAGTAAAAACAAATTCAAAAGACTCCATGAAATTGCAGCTGAGATGGAGTCAACTCAATCAAAAGAAGAGGTATATAAACTCACAGTTAAAGCAGCTGAAAAAGTTTTAAACTTTGATATGTGTGAGATACAGATTGTAGAAGGTAATGAATTGGCAGTAAAAGCTATATCTTCCAAAATCCCCAAAGATGGTATTAAAAATATGCCTATCGAAAATAGTATTGCTGGGAGAAGCTACAGTAAACAGAAATCTTATGTAATAGATGATATACATTCTGAAGATGTAACTAAACCAGCTTTAGATGAATATAAATCCGGTATCAGTGTTCCCATCAGCAAATTTGGGGTATTTCAAGCAAAATCATATGATAAGTCCGATTTTGATGAAACTGATCTTGAAATGGCTGAACTTTTAATTTCTCATGTTAAAAATGCTTTAAAGAGAATTCAAGCAGATGATAGAGAAGAATTTTTGCTAACTCTTTTAAGACACGATCTCAAGAACAAGACACAGGTTATTAGAGGATATCTACAAATACTTGAAGATGCTGACTTAACAGATAGGCATCTAGATATGGTAAATAAGGCAATGAATGCAACTGTTGAAGGTCAGGAACTGTTAGAAAAAGTAGGGACTTTGAAGGACATCAATAGAGAGGAAGAGGTAAGAGAAGTCAATGTGGATATGTACTTGAGAGATGCTATAGAAAAAAATGAAACAAATATTGAAGATGGGATCGAAATTGAATATGAAAGTAGAAACATAGATGTTATGGGCGGTCCTCTTCTTAAAGAATTATTTTACAATATAATAGAAAATTCGATATTACATAGTGATTGTGACAAAATAAAAGTATCAGTTGAAGAGAAGAAGAAAAATATAGAGGTTATCATAGAGGATGATGGGGTTGGGATTGAAGATGATAAGAAAGACGAATTATTTGATAGAGGATTCAAAGGAAGGGGTTCAAAAGGTCTAGGTATTGGTTTACACCTGACCAAAAATATAGCTGAAAATTATGGGGGGACAATAAAAGTAACAGATTCTGGACTTGGTGGAGCAAAATTTGTAGTTATACTGAAAAGACCATCTGATCAATAAGCTTACGGAACTTTTATTAGTTTGATTTTGTATATCTCGTTTTGATACTTTATGGATGTATTGCACGTTGATGACGAGTATCATATCTTGGAACAATCAAAACTGTTTTTAGAGAAACAGAATGAAGATATATCAGTTCATACAGCAACATCTGCTGAAGATGCAATTGAGATGCTGGAAGAAAATGATTTTGATGCTGTAGTTTCAGATTATCAGATGCCAGGTACAGATGGTTTAGAATTTTTAAAAAAATTAAGGGCTAAAGGTAATAGCATACCTTTCATTATTTTTACAAGAAGAGATAGGAAGGAAGTTGCAATAAGGGCTTTGAACCTGGGAGCAAATCGTTACCTTAACAAAGGTGGAGACCCACAATCTCAGTACAGCATTCTATCTGAAGCTGTGATCCAGGAAATTGAATATGATAAAGCTCAGAAAAGATTAGTAGAGAATGAGGAAAAATTTAGAACATTTACTGAGGCTGTTCCTGTAGCTGTGATGATATATCAAGATGAAGAATGGACATATGTTAATAAGGCTGCAGAAGAAATAACCGGTTATGGTGAAGAAGAACTTATAAATATGAAATTTTGGAAGGTTGTCCATCCAGATTATAGAGATTTAGTCAAAAATAGAGGCAAGGCAAGACTGAATGGAGAGAATCCTGAAAGTAATTATGAATTTAAGATATTAACAAAGAATGATGAAGAAAAATGGATAGATTTTCGTGGAACACCTATCCAGCTTGATGGAAAAAAGGCTGTACTTATTTCTGCAATTGATATAACAGAAAGAAAGGAAACTGAAAAAGCTTTAAAACTCTCTGAAGAAACATATCATGGTCTATTCGAAAATTCCCAAGATGCAATCTACATACAAGATAAAGATGGTTCATTCATAGATGTTAATCAAGGCGCAGCAGATATGTATGGATATTCAAAAGAATATCTCAGGGGTGAAACTCCAGAGTTACTGTCTGCTCCTGGAAAGAACGACTTAGATGAAATAAAAGATAAGATTAAGAAAGCTTTTGATGGCAACCCACAACGATTTGAATTTTGGGGTAAGAGGAAAAATGGAGAGGTATTTCCTAAAGATATAAGATTATGTAAAGGTAAGTATTTTGGAGATGAAGTCGTTTTTGCGTTTTCTAGAGAAATTTCTGAATTAAAAGAAACTGAGATGAAGCTTGAGAGAAGTAAGAAAAAAATAAAACAGTTACATGAAATAGCTGCTGAATTACAGGGGATTGAATCGGAACAAGAAATTTATAGATTAGGAATAAGAACAGCTGAAGAAATATTGGAATTTGAGGTTTGTTATATCGATATCGTTGAGGGTGACAAGATAATCACTAAAGCCAATTCTAGAGGTGTATTTGATGAAGATATAAAAATAGGGGATTTAAATGAGGATGGATTAGATAGTAGAACCTTTAAAAACAAAGAATCGTATATGGTTGAAGATATTAGAGAAGAGGATTACTCTAGAAGGGCAAGAGATTATATCAGATCAGTTTTGAGTGTGCCGATTGGCAATATAGGTGTGTTTCAAGCTGTATCAGGAGTAACTGGTGATTTTGACCATGATGATAAAGAACTCGCAGAGCTTTTGATGTCACACATTGCAGAGGCTTTAAACAGAGTGAAGAAGGAAGAAGAAATCCAGAAAAATAAGAAGAAGATAGAAGATTTGCATGAGGTTGCTAATAGATTAGAGAGAAGTGAGAATGAACAGGATGTTTATGAAATGATGATAGATGCTGCACAAAAGATTTTAGGTTTTGAGATATGCAGTATTTGTGTCCAAGATGGGGATTATTTAAGGGTAGAAGCAACTTCGTATGATGAGATTCCAGAAGAAAATATGATGCCTATAGAAGAAGGTCTATTAGGAAAAACTTTCAGAGATAAGGAATCTTACATAATAAATGATGTGGATGAGTATGAATTCACAAGACCTTCAGAAGATAGATTTAGATCGTCTATAAGTATACCAATCTTAGATAATGGTGTGTTTTTAGGTATATCTGAAGAAAGAAATAAGTTCGATCAGAGAGATTTAGAGATGGCTGAATTGCTGATTTCCCATGCAAGTGAAGCATTGAAGAGAATACAATATGAAAGAGAACTTAAAGAATCTAAAAAGACCTATGAAAGCATATACAATACAACATTATCTCTTGCTAAAGAAAAGAACTTAGATAAGGTAATAAAGATAATAGCTGACGAGGCGAAAGGTTTACTTGGAGCAGAAGATTGTACTGTATACATATCATATCCAGAAAAAAAAGTTTTAAAACCAATTTATACGAACGATCCAGAATATCATGATGAATTGATGTCTTACGATATAAAATACGGAGAAGGTGTTGCAGGTAATGTTGTAGAAACGGGAGATGCTGAATATATCAATGAGCAACATGCAGAAAGTGAAACGAAAGTTATTCCGGGAACTGAGGATGATAAACCTGAATCTACGCTCGCAGTACCTATGTTTGATGACGAAGAAGTGATCGGTGTGTTATCTTTGGGTAAAAAGGGTGAAGAATTCAACAACAATCATGTAGAAAAAATAAAGGCTTTTGCTCGTCAGGCTGAAATGGCTATAAAAAGGGCTAGTGATATTGAAAGACTTCATGAATTAACTAAAGATTTACTAAGGAGTAAAATAAAGATTCAGAAGTTGATAAAATACATAGCAGAACTTGAAAGATGTGATGATGAAGAAGAGATAATCGAGATTGCAAGCAGAGCAGCAGAGAATATTTTGGACTTTGATATATGTTCAATAGATAAAGTGGAAGGTGAAGATTTTATTTTAAAACATGTCTCAAAAGAAGTATCATCAGATGAAGCTAAAAACAGGAAACTAGGTGAAGACAATTTAGGCACTAAGACGTACAACAATAGAGAATCTTACTTGGTAAATGATCTGAACGAATTCGAGGGTGCAGACCCAATAGAAGATGATTTTAAATCAGTTCTTAGTGTGCCTATTGGTAGTTATGGAGTATTTCAAGCAGTATCTAACCAAAAGGATTTTTTTGATGAGGAAGATCGCCAGTTAACGGAATTATTGATGTTAAATGTGTCTGAAGCAATACAGAGGACCGAAGTTCACAATAGAGAAGAATTTTTGCTAACACTTTTAAGGCACGATCTGAAAAATAAAAATCAAATTATACAGGGATATCTACAACTTGTAGATGAAGACGAAATATCTCAAAGAAACAAGGAGTTGCTTGACAAAGCTTCAACAGTTAACAAGGAAGGTCAGAAATTAATTAAAAAGGTAGGGATGTTGAAAGAGATAGATAGGGAAGATGAGATCGCAACAGTTTCTTTAGATAAAAATATAAAGAAATCATTGGAAAATTACAGGGATAAAGCAGAGGAAAAAGGTATCGAAATAGAGTATGAGGAAATAAAATTAGATGTGGAAGCTGGTCCTTTACTAGAAGAGATGTTCAATAATATTCTTGAGAACTCAATCAATCATTCTGAAGGAAATATCATAAGGATTGATATCGAAGACAGAGAAGATCAAGTTACGGTTCATATCGAAGATGATGGAAAAGGTATCGACGAGGAAATGGTCGATAAATTATTTGATAGAGGATTTAAAGGCAAAGGTTCCACTGGTTTGGGGATAGGTATGTATCTAGTAAAGAGGATAGTGGAGACTTATGATGGTAAGATAAGAATAATGGATTCTAATCTGGGTGGGGCTAGATTTGATATAATTTTAAATAGGTAGGCATATTTCCATAATAAGTAAAATTAAATATCATTTTGATAAATATATATTCTGAGAAACCTTGATAAATATATTATTTGTAGATGATGATGTCGATGTGCTAAAACAGTCAGAGATAATGCTTTCTAAACAGGATGATGAATTTGATATAGAAACAGCAGTATCAGGGGAAGAAGCCTTAGACCTTCTTTCTAAAGATGATTTTGATATCATCATTTCAGATTACAAGATGCCCAGCATGGATGGTATAGAGCTACTTAAAAATGTTAGAGATAAAAATATAGAGAAACCTTTCATCATCTTGACTGCAGCTGGTGATGAAGAGGCAGCAATGGATGCACTCAATTTTGGTGCAGATAGGTATATGATAAAAAAAGAAAAATTATCAAAACAGTTCAAGATTCTTTCTAAAGAGATAAAACAGGAGATAAAACATTACAACACAAAGAAAAAGCTGATAGTAAGTGAGATGAGATATGAAGATCTAGTCAAGAACTTACCAGTGGGGATATATAAGACAACTCCAAAAGGAAAAATTATCGATGGTAATAAAGCATTGGCAGATATTTTGGGATATTCAGATATTAGTAAGTTGAAGACTGTTAACGCTTTTGATCTTTTTGTAAATCCAGAAGATAGAAAGAAATGGATTAAAATGATAAAAGAGAAAGGTATCGTGGAAGATTTTGAATATAAAGTAAGTAAATCCAATGGGGAATTAATATGGGTTGAAGATACAGCTAGAGCTGTGAAGGATGATGAAGGATTAGATCACTTTAATGGTATAATTAGAGATGTAACAGAAATAAAAGAGTTAGAGGAAGAGTTGGGCCAGAGCAAAGAATGGCTCTCATTAACGTTTAATATATTGGATAGTTTTGGAGATCCTATAATAACAACTGATGATAAAGGAAAGATAGCATTCATAAATTCTTCAGCTGAACGATTGTTTGGAATTGAAAGAAATCAGGTTGTTGGTGATGAATTTGATAATCACTTCAAAATATATTATAGAGAATCTGATAAAATAATAGATAACCCAATTGAAAGAATAATAGATGAAAAAAATGAATCATTACAACATGATTTGGTATATATGGATACAAAAGAGGGAAAAGAAACAGTAATATGTGATGCAAATCCGATATTCAAAAAATCTGGAAATATTATAGGTACTATATTATCGATCAAAAAATTCGATGACATACCTAAAGGTAAAAATATCTCTTCAGAATCAGGTGATTTTGGAGAATTATATGATTATCTTCCAAACGGTATAGTTCTTATCAGTTCAAAAGATTACACTCCGATGTCTTTCAATAATACTGCTTTAGAGTATTTGGAATATACAGAAGAGCAGTTTAAAAGGAAATCGATATTTGAATGGCCTGTAGAAAGTGAGGGTACATTTACATATAATAAGGTGAAAGAAAGTTTAACTGAAAGTGGTAATTTTTCTACGAGGGTAATAAAAAAGTACGAGAATGGCAGGGAGAAGATATTGTCCTTTGACATGAGAAAAATAAAATATGATGCTAAAGAGAATTTATTATTGTCTATTTACGATATAACCAAGGAGATCGAAGAGATGAAAAAGATCGAGCAAAGAAGCAATAGATATAAAAAAGCTTACGATGCGGTTGAAGAAAGTATAGTTTTTGGTAGACTCGTCAAAGATAAAAGAGGTAAACCACATGATATTGTTATTTTAGATGTGAACTCTTCATTTCAAGATATGATGGGGATAGATCGAGAAGAAATATTAGGCAATAATTGGTCTGACATGCTATTTAGATTAGGTCACGATGATCTAAAAACAATAGATTACTCTATCAGAACGAAAAATAAAGAATCTTTCAAATTGGTTAACAATAGGACTAAAAATAAAATCGATGTAAAAGTTATACCTGAAAAAGAAGAAAAAGTTATACTAGTTTTTAAACAGCCATACGTATAAAGCAATCTTCCTTTAAAGATAGATATATTTTTTTAATCGAAGTTATCAATATTTATTTTATATAAGTGATAATTTTTTTAGAGATTTTATTTTTTGTATTTCTCGTATTTTCCTTCTTTATGGTCATCCCTTAATTGGTGATAATGCTCTGCGTTAGCCCGAGTCTTTTCTTTTAAGCTTTCGTCTCCCTTTTTGAGAATATCGACAGGTACACCTACCGCTATACTGTAATCTGGTATCTCCTTGTCCTGCGGGACCAGAGCGTTCGCTCCTATGATGCAGTTCTTCCCGACCTTTGCGCCGCTAAGAACAGTAGCATTCATTCCGATTATCGTTTCATCACCGATCTCGCAACCATGTATGACTGCATTATGACCTAAAGTGACGTCTTTTCCAATATTCGTTTTATGTCCTTCATCTACGTGTATGACGACACCGTCTTGGACGTTTGAACCCTTTTTGATGTTTATTGAGTTCTGATCTCCTCTAAGCACAGCTTTAGGCCAAACACTGCATCCTTCGGCGATAGATACATTTCCTATAATGGTTGAATCTTCTGCTATAAAGCAGGATTCATGTATTTTCGGTGGCAGTTCGATCCCCGCCCTTCTCTTATTCAGCTTCACCTGAAACTGAAAGTCTTTCTGGGAAATAGCTGAGTATTATAATATCTCCTACAGCAGTTACCCATCTAAATGGAACGTTCACGTTTTTAGAATCTTCAACCAGGAGGGGATTCGTATCTCCAACGAATATACCGTTAACCTTTCCCTCATCTAGGTCCATAACGATATTGTCTACTGTTCCTAAAAACATTCCCTTCTTGGTATAAACTTGAAGTCCTATCAGTTCTGATATCTCCTCTAGCATACTAATCGAAACCCTATTACTTAGGCGATTTAAATCTTTTTCCATTAAAATAGGTAAAATAACCAACGATACTTTTATAATATCTGCCTGATTAGTAATAATAGAGGTATTTGTCAGACAGGGGAACGCAATGGGATTAAAGCACTCTAACGAAGAAGCATATAAACGTCATTATGCTCTATTAGATATACTTCTACTCATTTTCTGGTTCCTATTGACAGGCACTTTTATTTCTGTAGTATTTGGTGAATCTTTTTCATCTTTTAACTTGGTTTTAGGTGTACTCTCAGCCAGTATAGTGACTTACACTGCTCATAAATTTGTCATACGGGGGGAAGAGAGGGAAAAGGAATCGATAGTAGAATATTTGAGTTCGTTAAAAAATGCTGCTTTATTGTTCGTGGATGTTATCTTAAAATTGATAGTAGCCAATGGAATATTGATGTATCAATCATTGACCATGGATGTAGAGCCAAAGATTGTAAGGGTAAAAGTTAATTTAACTTCTGAGTCTGAGGTAACTTTCATATCTCTCCTCATAACATTGATACCTGGCACACTTGTTTTAGATGTGGAAGAATTGGAAGATGATTACTATCTGTATGTTCATTATTCGTATCTTAAAGCAGAAAATTTGTCAGAGAATATTAAAGAAAATATAAGCAAATGGGATGAAATGATCAGGGGGATTTTTAAATGAATCTTTTTTCGATCGTATCGTTCATACTGATATTCATCGGCCTATTGTCCTCTTATAGATTATTTGTTGGACCTTCAATTTATGATAGATTGATATCGTTGAATGTAGTTGGAGTGATCATTACGATAATATTGGTAATAATGAGTATGGATACGAATTCTGGTATTTACTTAGACATTGCAATATCTTTTGTAATGCTCCAGTTTGTTGGGACTATTGCTTTTGCAAAATATTTAGAAGGAGGGCATTTCAGATGATATTTAAAATAATATCTATCTTTTTGATGGCTTTGGGATGTGTCGTTATGTTCTCTGCAGCTTTAGCATTGATCAGGTTTGATCACGTTTTTATGAGAATTCATGCAAGTGCTAAAGCTAGTACTGGAGGTGTTTTGAGTATTTTAATAGGATTATTATTTAGAACTGGATTGATAGAAAATACAGGTAAAGTCATTTTAGTTATAATACTGATAATTTTGACTGGACCTATATTATCTCATGCTCTTGCTAGAGCAGCACATGTTGGCTCAGGAATAGGAGCGGAGGTCGCTTTTGAGGATGTGAGTGATATCGAACATAAAGAGGATGATAGATAGATGATAATAGAATTATTCTTAGTATTGTTTTTAGGCACCTGCTTTTTAGTCGTTTTTGAAGAAAATTTAATCAGAGCTTTAGTTTTTTTAGCTATGTCTTCAACTTTTCTGATAATTCTAATCTTTCTATACAAGGCACCAGATGTTGCCCTAACGATGGGGGTAGTAAGCAGTGCGGCAACAACTATTCTTTTTTTAGCAGTAATAAAAAAACTGGAGGGTATAGGATATGAAAGATAGTGTAAAAAAACGGTTGCTTACAAGTTTTTTAATTCTTTTATCTTTAACAATTATTTTAGGATCTTTAAATTTAGAGCACTCTAATAAGGAACGAACTGATATAAGTGAATTTTATCGAGAAAATATTGAAAAGACTGGTTCTAGAAGTATAATAGAATCTATACTTTTAGATTATAGAGCATACGATACTTTTGGAGAGGTAATGGTTTTGTATATCGCTATTGCTGGAGTTCTAATATTGGGCAGAAACGTGATGGAAGGTGAGAATGAGTGAATTCAATAATTGTTAAGACTTTCGGAAGGGCATTGACTCCTTTTATTCTTATCTATGGTATTTACGTGACAGTACTTGGTTCACGTTCAGCAGGTGGTGGATTTCAAGGTGGAGTGATTTTAGCTTCAGGGGTTATATTGATCCTTGTGACTCATGGCAGGGATGAAGTAAAAAAGTTAGCTGAAAACATAGGTTGGTTTGAGACTTTTGGAGCTTTTGTGTTTTTACTTGTAGGTTTATTGGGAATAATAATAGGAGGGTCATTTTTGACTAATTTAGTACCGGGGGATCAATTTATGTTCATTTTACTAGAAATTATAATTTCATTGAAAGTCTTTGCGGGATTGGTGGCTCTATTCATATATTTCTTTGGATTGGGGGTGAAATCATCTTCATAAATGGGATACATATTGGATTGATAACCGTCTTTATAGGTCTTTATGGGTTGACCAATAATAGAAATATTATTAAGATGCTCATGTCATTGAGTATCCTGTCAAGTGGTATAGTTTTGTTTTTCGTATCTGTAGCCTACGTTCCTGGAGGTTCAACACCTTTAATCGACAGGGCTGGTAAAATGGTAGATCCATTACCACATACGTTCATGCTTACAACGATCGTTATTGGTTTAGCTACAACAGCTTTAGGTCTAGCTTTAGCTTTTCATCTTTTTGAAGAATATGGAACTCTAGATGTTGGTAGGATGAGGGATGGTAAAAAGAGGGAGGATCCTCAAGATGATTGAGCAAGCTCCGATTTTGATTATAATCACACCTCTAACAGGAGCGCTCCTTCTTGAAATAATATCAAAATTGAATCCTCCTGAAAGAGTTGAAGATATATTAACTCTTACAGCATTAACGATCCCTGTATTACTTTTATTTTATTTCGCCCCTGGTGCATTGGAATCACCGATAGTGTATGAACTGGGAGGTTGGATGAGACCTTATGGGATAAGTCTAGTTTTAGACAGTTTATCTGTGCTCATGGCTTCTATTGTTGGTATAGTTACTTTATCCACCTTTGCTTACTCTCTGGAAGCAAGAGATATGTTACCCAAAGGGGAAAGATATTATTTCTTATATCTATTTATGACAACAGGTTTATATGGGGTTTTTTTAACAGGAGATCTGATAAATAGATACGTTTTTTTTGAATTAACTGTTCTGACCACTTATGTTTTACTGACCTATGCTGGTAAAAAAGAGTCTTTGAAAGCAAGTTATTATTACTTGATTATAGGAAGCGTTGCATCCTTCTTGTTTTTGATAGGGATAGGACTGTTGTATTTTAATACTGGCTATCTAGATATAAAAGCTCTTTCTAATATTACTCCAAATTTATCTTCTACAACAAGGATAATAATTTTCTCATTTTTCTTTGTCGCTGTTGGTGTTAAAGCAGGTTTGATTCCATTTCATACATGGTTACCGAATGCTCATGTATCAGCACCTACACCTATGACAGCAGTTCTAGCAGGAGTTACAGTGAAAACAGGAATTTACATCATGATAAAGATGCTAATGATAGGCTTTGATCTAAGTATTATTCTAGAGATTCTGATAATATTTGGATTATTTACGTCACTTGTAGGGGTGATTATAACATTCTTTTATTGGAATATAAAAAGAGTTCTAGCTTGGCACACTGTAAGTCAAATAGGTTTAATAATCGCATGTGTTTCTTTATGGTCACCAGAGGGTGTTTCAGCTTCTTTATATCATATGGTAAATCATGCCCTGTTTAAAACTCTTTTATTTCTATCAGCTGGAGCCTTCGCTTATACTTACAAAACATGGGATATAAGAAAACTGCCTTTGATAAGTGGTAATTTCATTTTAGTTACTTCTTTGTTGGTGGGATTTTTATCTTTGATAGGAGTTCCGCCATTGAATGGGTACTACAGTAAGAGCTTCATTTTCTATGCTTTTATAGACCATAAAATGTATCTTGCTATTATCATACTAATACAGATTTTGACTGCATTATCTGTTATCAGAATATTCTATAATTGTCATAAAAGAAAGGATCATAAAGAGGCCCCAGTTAGTATATTGAAACCTTTGGTAGTTTTAGCTGGTTTATGTGTATTTGTAGGAGCAACATCTACTATATGGATGGAGAACGTTATAATACCCGCAGGAAAGATAATTGTTGACCAAACAGTTATTGAATCAGGAGTTTATTTAGAATTGACCACGTTAACTAATTTAGGAGGTATATTGTTGCTACTCACTATACCTGTAAGTTTGTTTTTATTTGGAATGAAAAGAAAAATTATTCAAAAGAAAAATTTACCCTCGAATGTAGTTAAGATGAAATACAAATTAGAAAATAGTGTTAGATCACTTTTTGTTGACGTAAAGTTAACAGATGCTATCAGATATGTTATTTTTGGACAACTTATCTTATTATTACTTATTTTTCTATGAGTGAGCTATCTGCTGAATTGTACATGATTTCAGGTCTTGTATCACTCAAGACAGGTCTACCCCTTCTAGCTTCCTCTAAGGTATCTTCATCGATATTTACAGTTAGTAAATCCTCTTCATAATAATTACCTTTAGTCATCGTGAAACCTTTTGGAGATATGATCTGATCGCCACCCCAGAATATCATATCATCCTCCCTTCCTACCAGGTTGGAATAAATCATAAAATTAGTGGTTTCTATAGCTCTAGCAGGAAGTACTTTCTCAAAAAATTTTCTGCTCGTTGAAGGTGAGGCAGATATGCATACAATCATTTCTGATCCTTGTAATGCTAGAGATTTTGTAAGTTCAGGGAAAAATAGATCGTAACATATTACTACACCTATCTTTCCTATCGGTGTGTCAAAAACTTCCACGCTATTTTCAGGTTTAAAATACCTCATCTCATCAAAGGGACCGAAATTAGCTGGGTATGATTTCCGATATACATGTATCTCACCGTCTGAGGATGCTAAAAGAGCTGAATTGTAGAGTCGACCCATATTTTGATTTTTTTCTGGCATACCACAGATGATGTTCATATTATTTTCAACAGCTAATTTAGAGATAGTTGAAGAAGATGGTCCAGGGATTTCCTCTGCTTTTTCCCATAATTTATCTTTTAATGAATATCCTGTTAAGAATAGTTCTGGGAATATAAGGAGATCACTATCATTAGAATCTGCTGTGTTTTTAATAATGTCAAGATTATGCTGTTTATCACCTAACCTATGCTTTTTCTGGGCGACAGTGATTTTCATAATATCGTTTACTTATCAAAAAAGGTTTATTTAGAATTTCAGGTGGTAAAAAAACAATCACAAATAAATAAGATTAATCAATAACTAGAATAGGTGATAGTTTGAAAGATATAGAAAAAACGGTTAGTCATCTGATGAAGGGTGGAGAGGATATAATCAATACTGAAAATCTCGTTGTTGAGGCAGTTGAGGATATGATAAAAGATG
>CAZEXI010000033.1:0-25021 GCA_964516805.1 uncultured Thermoplasmata archaeon | reverse complement strand
TCCTCTCCCACCTTTCCGCAGTGTGCTACAGGAAAACTAAAAGTTTTCTCAAAGCATGTTGCAGATAGGAAGGAGACTCCTTGCCCAGTGAGTTGAAGAAGTTCATAATAAAAAAACTATTATGGTCCTTCAGATAAATCATGCTGGTGGCAAATCAAATAAGGAAATGATTGGCCAGAAACCATTTTCATCTTCAGAAGAATATTTTGATGATGCAGTAGAGATGACTAAAGATGATATAACTGAAATCAAGAATGCTTTCGTCAAAGCTGCTGTTAGGGCAGAAAAGGCTGGATTCGATGGAGTAGAGATCCATGGAGCACATGGTTTCCTTTTGGGGCAGTTCACTTCTCCGTTAGTGAACAAAAGAGACGATGAATATGGTGGAAGTTTAGAGAATAGATTGCGATTTCCTCTAGAAATAGTTAAAGCAGTGATGGATAAAACTGAAGATATCAGAATTCTCTATAGGCTTGGTTCCACAGATCTAGACCCAGAAGGACAAACGATTGAAGAATCTATAGAGTTAGCTAAAGAGTTGGAAAACCTCGGTGTAGATATTATGGATATTTCTGGGAACATGTGCGGTTCTTCACCCGATAGTTTAGAAGGTGAGCAGGGATTTTTCATCGAACAGGCGAATAAGATAAAACAGGAAGTGGATGTTCCAGTTATTGGTGTAGGGGGCATAACTGAACCCGATTTTGCAGATAAAATTATCAAAGAAGAAAAGGTTGATTTAGTAGCAGTTGGTAGAGAATTTTTAAAGAATCCAAATTGGGCTACTGAGGCTAGGAGATCTTTACAGAGTTGATTCTCAATCAATCGTCTTTATCGATCCATTTCCCATCTTCGTATCCTTTCTTAAAGTTCCTGAAGAAGTAGAAGTAGAACAGGGAACCCATTGTGTAGCATATCATAGTTATATAGAATGGGAACAGGTATGCCTTTCTATCGATGGCAGCACCTCCTCCAAGTACACCTCCACCTCTAGATAATCTTCTTGCAAAATAATTCCATCCACTCACAGTACCTCTTTCTTCTTTATCTGTTACTTCCATCATAAAGTTATTGAACGCAGGATGGTTCATATTCATAAGTGAGGTACGGGCTACGTAAGCAGCTCCTATACCCATTGGAGAACTCAATAATGTCATCAAGGCTAGGAAAGGTAAAGAGGCCATTTGTGTGATGACCACTGATCTTACTTTACCCACTCTTGATACCAATATCGGAAGTAAGAAGACAGTGATCCCCATAGTTGACCTACCTACAGCCATGAGAACTCCAATCTGGAACGTAGACATACCGACGAATTGATCAAAAAATACGTTGAAGTATTGGACGATAAGACCAGCACCGAAACCTATGAAAGCTGAATTTACTAATAATTTTTTAACAGTTCCTGGATGTTTCAATTTGATCCATGACTTAAGGTCCTTGAGTGATTCTTTCTTGTTATCAGGTAAAACCTTTTCTTTTATTTTGAATAATGGTATGATCGATAAAGAGAATAATAAAACGCTGATCAACATGGTATACCTATTTTGGAGTAGATCAGTTCCAACCCCTGCGTAATAAAGCATCAAGGCAGGCATTATCCCTGCAAGTACTCTTCCTCCAACACCTGAGAACATTCGGAGTGAAGCTGCACCGGAGAAGAGATGCATCCTCTCTTCTTTATCACTCTGTTCCATCATGAAAGGTGATCGAGAAACTCGTCTCATAGCGTAGGCAGTTCCTCTTAAAACGTTGACAGCCATCAGGATTATTTTTACCTCTGTTGTGACCAAAACAAGCATGGCCACGCTTACGATACCAGTAGATATCAGCATACTTCTTTTTCTGCCGATGATGTCACAGACTTTACCGGCAGGTATTGAGCTTATTCCCGCACTTGCAAAATTCAAAGCGAGGAGTGTCCCTAAAAATGAGCCTGAAAATCCTAAATCTAAGATGTAAAGGTTGAATAGAACTCTAAAGATGCCGTTTCCAAACGAATAGATTATTGTGGATATTAGCATCATCTTGGCGTTCTTGTTGAATAATGTGAACGTTGAGAGGTAGGATTTGATCCTCTTTATCATACTTGCATGGCCGTACAAGTATATGGTTTATATATTTTACTAAAAAATACTTAAGATTTTCAGTAAAATTGAATTATTATATTCGTATTCCTTTTATGTATGGAAGAAGGGAAGATTATTAAATCATCTGAAACTATAATTTTAAGAGATGCTCAAAAATCAGATATAGAGGATTATGTAAGGTGGATGGAAGAAGGTGAGTGGAAGGAATACGATGCACCCTGGGAGAAAAGAATAACTGACCTTCCTCCAGAGGAGATCAAAGTTAGATTTATAAATTTGTATCTTTCTGAACGGGAGGAACCAAGAAGAAGAGTCATAATAGCTACAAAATATAATAAACCGATTGGATGGAT
Source organism: uncultured Thermoplasmata archaeon (assembly GCA_964516805.1). Taxonomy (GTDB): domain Archaea; phylum Thermoplasmatota; class Thermoplasmata; order Halarchaeoplasmatales; family Halarchaeoplasmataceae; genus CAYSTL01. Next base: position 22,578 of record CAZEXI010000033.1, on the reverse strand, counting down.
GAACAGATATTTTAAAGAAAGATATGAGGATACATGGTTGATAGGTATTGATATATGTGATGATGATCGATTGAATAGGGGATTAGGAACAGAGGCTCTTCGTTTGTGGATTGATTATCTTTTTACTCATTCACAGATAAAATATATCGGTTTGAAAACTTACTCATTCAATAAAAGGATGATGAGAGTAGCAGAGAAATTAGGAATGGACAAGAGAGAGATTGAATCTGATTTCGTCAAGTGGAAATGTAAAAAGTTAGACCGAATTTTTTATTCGATCGAGAGAAATAGGTGGCAGATTCAGAAAGATTAAAATCTATAAGTACATAACGGTTTTAGATACATATGTTAAAAGAAAATTTAGCGGATAACTTGTTATACGAGATCGATCAGAAAAAGAATCCTTCAGTTGTAGGTCTAGATCCAAGGATGGGTAGGATACCAATACATATTAGAGAAAAGGCCATGAAACTTGCTGATAATGATTTTGAAGCGGCTGGAGAAGCTATAATCGAATTCAATAAAGGTTTGATCGATGCGGTCAAAGACATAGTCCCTGCTGTAAAACCTCAGATGGCATTTTATGAAAAATATGGCAGCCACGGAGTAAGGGCTATGGAGAAAACGATAGAATATGCAAAAAATAACGGTTTGATCGTTATCGAGGATGTAAAAAGAAATGACATTGGTAGTACTGCCAAGGCATATTCTGATGCTCATCTGGGCCAGGTAGATATGCCAAGAGGGCAAAGAGAGTTTTCATTCGATGCTGATATGATAACTGTCAACCCTTATCTTGGAAGCGACGGTATTAAACCCTTCTTAGAATCATGCAGGAAATTTGGTAAAGGTGTATTTATTTTAGATAAAACTTCTAATGCATCGTCTGGAGAATTACAGGATAAAACGATAGATGGCGATGGAAAAGTTTACGAGTTGATGGCAGAACTCATCGGAAAATGGGGCCAAGACCTGATAGGTGAAAGAGGCTATTCTTCAGTTGGAGCAGTAGTTGGAGCAACCTATCCCAAAGAAGCTGAAAAATTACGTGAGATGATGCCTTTTGCATTATTCCTTGTTCCTGGATATGGGGCACAGGGTGGAACAGCTGATGATATAATACCATGCTTCAACGATGACGGTTATGGCGCTATTGTTAACTCATCAAGAGGTATAGATTACGCTTACGAAAGAGAACCTTACAAGGATGAATATAGCCCAGAAGAATTCATAGAAGCGTCTAGAAAGGCCGCTTTAGATATGAAAGAAGATATAATGGAGTCTTTAGAGAAAGGTGGAAAAGTTCCAGATGGTTGGTAATTGATTATTTATAATCTTTTGGTTTTCCATCAGTGTCAAAATCTGGCTGTAAATCTTAGCCTTCTCTTACATGATGAAAAGAGTTTCGTTTGGAACATATTTTTAATAAGGCTTCTCCAAAACTCTTTTATCTAAAAACTACACTGCTCGAATCGAGTGAAAAAAATGGACCAAGAAGAGACCGAAAAAACGAAAACTCCTGTTTTTGGCAAAGGAAGCTTTGTCGATATAGAGGAGATCTTGGAAGGCCAGCACACCGGAAACGAAGTAAGCATACGCGGTTGGATACACCGTGAGAGAGATATCGGTAATATGGTCTTTTTAAATATTAGAGATCCATCCGGTATCGTACAAGCTACGATCGCAAGCGACAATTTCGAAGAAGATAGATTCAACGAGATCAAATCACTATTGGTTGAATCTTCTGTAAAGGTCCATGGAGAGGTAGCTGAAGATAAAAGAGCTCCTGGTGGATACGAGATCAGAGCTACAGATTTTGAGATAGTACATGCTTCAGAAGATTTCCCGATACATAAGGATCAGAGTGTAGAACACCTCTTAGATAACAGGCACCTATGGATAAGATCGACTTACATGAGAGACATTTTAAACGTAAGGTCTTCTGTGTTTGGAGCTATACATGAATTCTTTAGAAATGAAGGATACAAGGAATTCCAATCACCTATACTCACGCCACTAGCATGTGAGGGCGGTTCTACACTGTTCCCTGTAGAATACTTCGATGACGAAGTTTACCTAGCTCAGAGCTGGCAGTTGTACGCTGAAGCAGGTATATACGGTGCAGGAGATATATACACAATAGCTCCAAGTTTTAGAGCAGAGAAATCAAAAACACCTAGACACTTAACTGAATATTGGCACGCTGAAGTCGAAGGTCTTTGGTTAGATTATGATGATATCATGGAATTGGGTGAAGGCTTGATCCTTCATATAGTTGACAAAGTCTTAAAAGAGAATAAAAAAGAACTAGATAATCTTAGAGAAGGCGACCTTGAATATCTTGAAAATCTTGAAGGGCCTTTCCCGAGGTTGACTTACGAAGAAGCTGTAGAAAAACTTCAAGATGAGGGGATGGATGTAGAATATGGAGAAGACTTTGGGGTTCCTGAAGAGAAGAAATTGACTTCACTATACGATAAACCAGTTTTCGTTACTCACTACCCTAAAGAGATCAAGGCGTTCTACATGAAGAGAGATCCGAAAGACGAGTCAAAAGTATTTGGATATGATCTACTTGTGCCACATGTCGGAGAACTCATAGGTGGCAGTGTAAGGGAAACATCAGTAGAATCATTGAAAAACAGACTAGAGGAAGAAGGAGAGGACGTGTCTATCTATGAATGGTTCTTAGATACCAGACGATATGGTAGTGTACCTCACGCTGGATACGGTCTAGGTGTTGAAAGAGTGATAATGTGGTTATGTAATCTAGACCACATCCGAGACGCTATCCCGTTCCCGAGAACTCCTAATAGATACAAACCTTAGAATCAATTTACCCAACTTGCTTTATTTTTTATTTATAAATAGGAAAATATGGTATAATTATACAGATAATTTGCTCAAACTATACAAAAAGTTGTAATAATACCTATTTACTCCTAAATCCATATGGATACTCTAGAAGATGAGTTAAATTTACGTATCCTTCGTTATCTAGTCTCTGGACAAGGAGTTAAAGTTAATATCAGCGCTTTATCTCGTAAGCTAGATATACATAGAGCAACGGTTAGAAGAAGGATTGAAAGTTTATACCAAAATAAAATACTAAATGAACCGCAGTACCCATTCCCACAACTTTTCCAGGAATATCCACTTTTAATATTGGTAAAAGCTGACATCCCAAGGACACAGGATGCCAAGGAATTTTACAAGAATGAATCCAATATATTCGCTGCATTTTCCTGCATGGAAGGACCCTACAATACTCTTTTAATAGAATTTTTTGAGGATTTAGAATCCTACCATAGGTGGAGGGAACAGATAATAATAGATCAGAAATTACCGTCTAGATTCAACAGATCAGCAGCTCATGTGGATATCTTCAGCAATAAATTGACCTTTAAGTACAATCCTAATTGCTTTATCAAAAGTATGGAAGAAGAATATGATAAAAAAGGCTCTATCGTAATAGGAGGGCAAGAGTTAGATGATGCATCTTTCTATATCTTGAAGAATTTGGCAAATGGTGAATGCATAAGAACAAATGATTCTTTCATTGCTAGAGAATTAGGATCGAATAGAAAAACGGTAAAGAGAAGGATAAATAATCTTCTAGATGAAAGTATTATTGATCATCCAAAATGTTATTTTCCTAATCTTTTCGTTCCTCCTGAATACAATTTAGTAGTTACGATGATAGAAGTTAAGACCAGATCTGATGATATAAAGAAATATATCAAATATGATAACCATGTTTCAAGAGCAATCGAAACGAGTACAGAAAGGTACAATATACTATTATTTTCAGCATTTCAGACGATAGAAGATTTCTTTGATTGGGGAGAAAAATTGAATTCCAAATTTCCAGGTTGCATAGGTGCTATTTCTAATACTATACTTTCATCTAGAATGATACACACGATGAACCCTCAAAAAGTATCTTTAGGATGGATAGAACGTAAATTATGGGAAATCAAGCAGAAATAATGAAAATAAATTATCCAGAGTACAGAAGATAATACAAAAATATTGAAAAAATTTTAGATCAGATGCTTTAGTGATAATACAATAGTAACATGGGAAAAAATAAAGGTTTTATTTACCCAATGTGTACATTGAATCATTCGAAATCTGTAACCCAATTTTTTATATGACCTCTTTAATCGCCAATTGTAACTTAACAGAGGTAGAGAAAAATGGCAGAAGATGGCTTTAATGCTTTTAAAATGGCCCAGAAGCAGTTCGATAGGATTGCAGACAAGCTAGAACTAGATGAAGGAACCCGTGATTTATTGAGGAATCCATTGAGAGAATATCACTTTCAAATACCAGTAAAGATGGATGATGGTTCAACAGAAGTTTTCCAAGGATTCAGGATCCAGCATAATGATGCAAGAGGTCCTGCAAAGGGAGGAATCAGATTCCATCCACAAGAAACTGTACATACAGTTAAAGCTCTTTCAATGTGGATGACATGGAAAACAGCTGTCGCAGATATTCCACTCGGTGGTGGAAAAGGCGGAGTAATCTGTGACCCTCATGATTTATCAGAAAGAGAAACAGAAAATCTATGCCGTGGTTGGGTGCAGCAGGTAGCAAAGAATATCGGTCCAGTACAGGACGTACCAGCACCTGATGTTATGACCAAACCAGAACATATGCTTTGGATGATGGATGAATATGAAAAGATTTCAGGTGGGAGATATCCTGGAGTGATAACAGGTAAACCTGAGAATATGGGCGGTTCCAAAGGAAGGACAGAAGCAACAGGATATGGTCTTGTTTACGTATTGAGAGAAGCACTCAAAGAGATGGATCTTGATATAAATGAAGTAACCGCTTCTGTACAAGGATTTGGAAACGTTTCTCAATATGCTTGTGAATTGTTCACTGAATATGGTGGAACAGTCGTTTCAGTTTCATCATGGGATCAAGAAGATGAAAAACCATATAGCTTTTACAAGGAAGATGGTGTAGACGTTGATGAATTAAGAGATATCACGGATAGATTTGGAACAATCGATAAAGAGAAAGCTGATGAATTAGGTTACGAAGTAAGACCTGGAGAAGATTGGCTCAAACACGGAGTAGATATCCTCATACCTGCAGCACTCGAAAACGCGATAACTGGAGACAACGTAGATGACATAAAGGATGAAGAAGTTGAATTGATCGTTTCCGGTGCAAACGGACCTATAACACCAGAAGCTGATGATGTATTAGAAGAGAAAGATATAATAGTCATTCCTGACTTCCTTGCTAATGCCGGCGGAGTTGTATGCAGCTACTTCGAACAAGTACAGAGCAACACAAACCATTATTGGCCAAAAGAAGAAGTACTCGGTAAACTTGATAATAAGATGACAGATGCTTTCTACGAGGTATGGGAATTGGCCCAAAGGAAAAATGTTCGTGTTAGAGATGCAGCGTACATGATTTCCATAGAGCGTGTTGCTGAGGCATGCAAAGCCCGTGGTTGGGTCTAAAGCAGGAAGATAAAATATATGAATGATCGTGAAGAAAAAATATTTAAAACTATAGAGGAGATAACAGGAATAAACCCCCGAAAAAAGAAAAAAGAAGTAGGGGACATAAGAAACCTGAGGACGTATGATATAAGGGATGTCCTTTTGGTTTCCTCATCTTTTAATTTTTTTCTTTTAGAGGAAGAAGGACGTTTAGAAAATCTTTTAAACGAATTTTATGGTAGGTCTGAATTAGATTACGTTCCTAAATTAGATCATGTTGAATCCCACAAAGATTCTTTAGAAGCAATAAGTGAACAGAATTTTGATTTGGTCATCATTTTTAATGAGCCCTCTGATTGTGATGTTTTAACTTTAGCTGATGATTTAAAAAAAGAACAACCAAATTTACCTGTAGTTTTTCTGGGTGACGATACTCCTAAGATAAGAGAGATCAAGAGGGAAGATGGTTCTATAGACGAAGTTTTTACATGGAGTGGTGATGGGAAGATAATTGTCAGCATAATCCAGTATATTGAGGACAAATTAAATTTAGATAAAGGAAGCTTAAAATCGGAGGGAAGAGGAATATTACTGATTGAGGATTCGATTGAATACTATTCTGATTACCTATCGATAATATATGAGGAGATATGGAATTATATCGACTCGATAATCCATGATGATTTGAATCGTGAGAGGAAGTTGTCTAGATATCGAAGAAGGCCTTATGTTTTATTAGCAACTGATTTCAATGAAGGTGTAGATAGTTACGAAGAGCACAAAGATAATTTGCTGTGTATAATCACGGATAATACTTATAGAAAAGATGGTGAGATAAAAAGAGACGCAGGTTTAGATTTTGCTGAAAAGGTAAAAAGTGAAGAACCTGATTTACCTATAATAGTTCAATCTTCTGAGCGTTTAGAAGAGGGTAGAGAAATAAATAATATAGTCAATTTCTTGTTAAAAAGTTCACCAGATCTTTCTGAAGGTATCAGAGAGTTTATCAATGAAAATTTGGGACCCATCGAATTAGTATTTAAAGATGAAAATGATATCACTATAAATGAGATAACTAATTTAGATGAGCTTGAAGATTCTATCTGGGATATAGAATCTGATAGAATTTATGAGAAATTAAAGGATAATAGCTTGGTACGATGGCTGGAAGCTAGGGCTGAATTTGAATTAAAAGAACAAATCGAAAAGATTCAAGAAGAAAAACCGGAAAAAGTTAAGAAGATATTGATCAATATATTAGAAGAATACAAATATGCTGTACATAAAGGCTCGATATCTGATTTTAGAAGTAGTGATTACGGCCGTCACGTAAAGATGAGTAGGATCGGTAAAGGCTCTTTGGGAGGTAAGGCTAGAGGATTGGCGTTCATGTCCAAACTCGTTTCAAATTATTTTCCAGATAACCTTTTCGATGATCTTAGAATAACAATACCAAGAAGTATAGTCCTTTCAACAGACGTATACGAGAAATTTTTAGTTGAAAATGATCTTCTAGACCCTTATATTTTTGAATTATCTGATGAACGCATTGCTGCAAAATTCATGAATGGCAGTTTACCTGCAACTGTTCTTGGTGACCTAAGGACCTTTATAAGAAATACTAGAAATCCACTGATAGTTAGATCATCAGGGGTGTTAGAAGATTCCATGATGGAGCCTTTTGCTGGCGTTTATGCATCTATGCTATTGCCTAACGAATCCTGGGAAACTGATCTTAGGTTCAGAGAAGTATGCAATGCTATAAAGTATGTTTTTGCTTCTTCTTTCTTTGAAGAGGCAAGAAATTACATAAAATCCACTCCTAAAAAACTCGGTGACGAGAAGATGGCAGTTATTCTTCAAGAAGTAGTGGGTAAAAAACATGAAAATCACTATTATCCAGCCATATCTGGAGTGGCAAAATCTTACAATCATTATCCGTCTGGACCCTGCAAACCTGAAGATGGTATAGTATATCTAGCTTTAGGATTGGGTAAATCTATCGTTGATGGTGGCTGTTCATTCTGTTTCTGTCCTGAAAAACCTGATGCGCCTATGTTTGGAACACCTAAAGATTTCATGAAGTATTCGCAAAGAAAGTTCTATGCACTTAATTTAGAATCTGTTTACAGGATAGTTGAAAAGAACGAAGAAACTTCGTTATCTCATCTTGATATAGACGTGGCTGAAAAGCATGGAGTTTTAGATAAATGCGTATCTACGTACTCATCTAGAGATGATAGGCTTTATCCTGGTACAGGACGTGAAGGACCAAGAGTAGTAGATTTTGCTCCAATACTTAACTATAAATCTATTCCTTTATCTAAAGCTTTGAAGCTTCTTTTAAGAGTTTCCGAACTTAAGCTTGGCTATCCTGTTGAGATCGAGTTCGCTGTTAATTTGAACGATGGAAAAAAAGAACCAACTGAGTTAGTGATATTACAGATAAGAAGTATGATGTCAAATGAAAAATCGCCTGATGTTGAGATAGGGAAATACGATCAAAATGATCTTTTATGTTATAGCGAAGATGCATTGGGCAATGGCGTTATGGATGAAATTTATGATATAGTATTTGCAGATCCAGATTCTTTTGATCTATCAAAAAGCAGAGAGGCTGTTCAGAAGATAAAGAAAATAAATAAAGATATGATGGACGAAGACAGACCGTATATTTTGGTAGGTCCGGGAAGATGGGGTTCGAGCGATGAGTGGCTTGGGATTCCAGTAATGTGGGGTAATATTGCTGGTGCTAAAGTCATAGTTGAAACACCAGCTAAGGACAGATCTATTGAACCTTCACAAGGGTCACATTTTTTCCATGATATGATTTCTTCGCAATCTGGTTACATGAAAACAAAAGAAGGAGAAGGAAGTGTTGATTGGAATTGGTTAGAGAATCTTCAGATCATAAATGACCTTGATGAGATAAAACACGTAAGGTCCAGTGACCCGTTAGAAGTAAGACTTGATGGTAAGTCTGGAAAGGGTATCATAATCAAAAAGGTTAATAAAGAGAAAGAGAAAGGATAGTATGATGACATTCAATTTGTTAATTGGACAATTGGTGATGAACAATGAATGATAAATTAAATGAAATATCAGCTGAAAAAGAAGACATCTCTATGTTAAGTAAAGATAAAGAGATGGATGAATTGCAAGAAAGAGTAAAAGAATTAAACTGCTTTTATGGCATTACTAAAATAATAAAAGATAAAGATTTATGTGCGGAGGAGGCACTGCAGCAGATAGTTGAAATCTTACCGCCCTCGTGGCAGCATGAAGACGCAGCTGAAGCTAGGATCATCGTTAATGAACAAGAATTTAAAACAGATAATTTTGAAGAAACAAATTGGTGTCAGTCTAGTAATATTAAAGTTGAGGGGCAGAAAGTTGGAGAACTTCAGATATGTTATTTAGTAGAAAAACCAGAGGAAGACGAAGGTCCATTTTTAAAAGAGGAAAGGAGATTGATTGAAGCAATCTCTGAATTATTAGGTGGATTTATTGAAGAATGCAAGATCAAAGAGGAGATGAAAGAAGGTAAAATTAAGATCAAAAAGGATGACCTTGGCAGACTTATCGGTGGTGATGAAAAGAAAAAAATGACCGATGAGAAGGCTGATTGGGAGGTTATAATAGACCTTTTAATGAAAACTGATCCAAGAACCCTTTTGAGAATGACTAGAAAGATGGTTTATTATCTTTACAGGAATGAGAATGAAAAGATTACAGCCCTTTTAAATGATGTATGCCCGATAACACCTGGTGATGAGATACCAGAATGGTGTGGTATCAATATGCCTAATCCACGCCAGGATTTAGATTCTCTGAAAAAGGTACAGGAAGGTGTTTTTGAAATAGCTCGAGAAAGTTTGCCGCCAAAAAAGATTTCTGAACTATTCCAAAGGTGGCTTAGAGAAGATAAAGCAAGGCCATTATTGTTAGCATCACAGAAGAAAGGTATCTCACTGGTTGAATTAAAAGATGAATTAAATCGCTTTTTTGATAAACCTGAAGCGGATAGAGCATTAGCCCCAGAAGATCAAATGGCTATAAGGACAGCTCTGATACAACGTTTCTTTACAGATAGGTTGAAGTTCATAAACGTAGCAAAAAAATACATCGAAGTCAATGATTTTTTACCACTTTTAGAAAATACTGTTGGACCTGCCCAAGGTGCTGGAAAACTTGGTGGAAAAACATCTGGTGCATATCTTGCTAACAAAATAATCAACAGTGAGATGGAAGATGATGAACTTCTTGATAAGATCGAATTTCCAAAAAGTTGGTATCTAACATCAGATACGATGCTTGATCTTATACATTACAACGATTTTGACGAGGTTATCCATATAAAATATCTAGATCCAGATGAGATAAGGCAGGAACAGCCCTTCCTTGAACAGATAATGAAGAACGCTGTTTTTACAACAGAGATAATAGAAGATCTTAAGAAGGTCTTAAGAGATATAGATGATAACCCGATAATCGTTAGATCATCTAGCTTACTAGAGGATAATTTTGGAGCAGCTTTTTCAGGAAAATATAAAAGTCTCTATCTCCCAAATACAGGAACAGAGGAGGAAAGATTGAACGCGTTAACTGATGCTATACTTGAGGTGTATGCTTCAACTTTTGGACCTGACCCTATTGAATATAGAAGAGAAAAAGGAATGCTTGATTTTAGTGAAGAGATGGGAATTCTGATCCAAGAAGTCGTTGGTAAAAAAGTAGGTCCATATTACATGCCAGCATTTGCAGGCGTAGCATTCAGTAGGAATGAGTTTAGATGGTCTCCGAGGATAAGAAGAGATGATGGAATAATCAGACTCGTACCTGGGCTTGGAACTCGAGCTGTGGATAGAGTAGGAAATGATTATCCGATATTGATATCCCCTAACAGACCAGATCTTAGAGTAAATACCTTACTGGAAGAGCAGATCAAATATTCACCTAAGTACATGGATGTTATAAATCTAGAAACAGGTAATATAGAAACGGTAGATGCTCTTGAGGTTTTTGAGGAATATGGTCATGATTATCCAAGTTTAGACAAAATAGTATCTGTGTTTGAAAACGATCAATTGAAAGAAAAATCAAAGATCATGCTGGATCCAGAAAGATCAGACATGGTAATTACTTTCAATAAGTTATTTGATAATACAGATTTCCTTGATAAGATGAAGAGGATAATGGATATACTAGAAGATAGGATAGGAACTCCAGTAGATGTTGAATTCGCTTCAGATGGAGAAAAGATATATGTCTTACAGTGTAGGCCACAGAGTCAATCTCAGGAAATCGAGAGAAAACCAGTTCCAACTAATATTAAAAAGAGTAGAAAACTGTTCTCTGCCCATAGGTATGTGACAACTAGTCATATCGAGAATATAGAGTACATTGTGTATGTTGTTCCTGAGGAATATACTTCACTAGAAAGCAAAGAAAAGATGCGTAAGGTGGCTAGAATAGTGGGAGAATTGAACAGTAAATTGCCTAATAGAAAATTCATAATGATGGGTCCAGGAAGATGGGGAAGTAGAGGAGATATAAAATTGGGAGTTCCAGTTAAGTATAATGATATAAACAACACTTCTTTACTTGTAGAGATAGCTAGAGAGAAAGGAGATTATTTACCAGAATTATCATTTGGTACACACTTTTTCCAGGACCTTGTTGAGGCAGAGATAAGATATCTACCACTTTATCCCGATGAAGAAGGCAATATCTACAACGAAGACTTATTCTTCAGGTCTAAAAATCGATTGACTGATTTCCTACCCAAATACGAAGGATTTGAAGATGTTATAAGGGTCATCAATGTAGGAGATATAAGTCAAGGTGGCACTTTATCAGTAGTCATGGACGGAGAAGCAAATGAAGCGTTAGCATATCTTAAACGTCCAGATCATTGGGACTGGAGAATTGAAAAGGTCCATGAAATAGGCGAAGCTATAGATCCAGACTTATATGGAGTCAAAAACATGTACGTCATCGGCAGCACAAAAGACGGAAGCGCAGGTGCTGGAAGTGATATAGACCTATTGATACATTTCGATGGTGATGCAGAACAAAAAGATAAATTGAAGGGATGGCTCGATAAATGGGATAAGGAACTATGTAATGAGAATAAAAAGAGAACAGGTTTGAAAACAGAGAGTATGCTTGATATCCATATAATCACGGATGAAGATTTAGAGAACGAAACTTCATGGGCAACACATATAACCTCTCCTTACAAATCTGCAAGAGAGATCCCGATCGATCAGAAAGAATAAACACTATTCTATATCTATCAACTCTCTTTCTGCGTTTTTTATTTTTCCAGTATCGAATCTGATCAGAGATAATTCTTCTCCATCATGAGCAGCTGAAAATGACAAAGTTTTATCGTAAATTTCCTTCCAGCTACCTGTTATTTTTGGGGATTCATGCACGTGCCCGTGTAAAGTAAGCAATGGTTTTTTATTTTTTATAAATCTCTGTATAGCTATGCTTCCTACATGTACATCAACTGGAGCGTGGTCTATTTTTTTCCCATCTAAATCAGCTCTATCAAGATTTGAATCGTATGGCGGTGCGTGGAAAAGGAAGATTGTTTTTTCTGGAGGACACAGTTTAGCTAATTCTTTAAGATCGTCTTCTATTGTTGTGTACTTTACTTCATACCTATCTGGTTCCACTGTCCTTATTCCTTTTTCGGGTGAAACTGCACCTATATCAACATATCTTGATACATCGTATTTCTCCCAATCTTTCAGTTGAAAAGGTGTCGGTGGCACGTAAGAATAGCCGGTGACATTTAAATCTCCAAATTTGATGGATTTATCGTGAACATAATTTATTATGCCGTCTTCATCAGCATCTTCAAAAATATCTTCAAAAGCTCTAGGATCATCGTTTCCCATTATCAAAAAAACTTCGAAATCATTCTGTGATTGTATTTCCTTTATAGGTTTAAATATAAATTGTTCAACAAATTTCTTCATTCTTTCCTTACTTTTTATGTTCTGGGGAAGGATATCTCCTCCTATGAATAATCCATCCGGCATCTCTCCCTCTATCATTTCGAATAATTTACGATAAGTTTTCTTTTTACCATGGATGTCAGAGACGAACATGCATTTCAATTATCAACACCTTCTTAGACCATCTCTTTAGCATACTGGACATATATCTCAACAGCATCCAAAAGGTCTGGTATTTCTATGAATTCATTCGGTTTATGGGCCATATCTACTTTTCCAGGGCCACATATCAGGGTACTTTCGTTTGTTTTGAAGAATCTAACCATCTCGGTACCATAAGGTACAGCCCAAGTAGATGTATCTGTAATATCTAACATCTTTTTTACGCATTCAGAATCTGTACTAAGTTTAACAGCGTCCAGCCAATGTAATTCCTTGAATTCATAATCTCCGTCTATGGGATCAAATATGTATTTCTCCAATATTTCTCTGTTGAATTGTGGCGGAAATCTAACATCAACTTCTGCTCTACATACATCAGGGATTACATTTGTAGCATTTCCACCTTCGATAATGTCAACATTGCATGTCATCTGATCTTTAGTCGCTGGGACATTGTTCTTGTTACTGATACTCTGTAAAATAGGAAGCATCTTAACAATTGCATTTTCACCCTTTTCAGGCATGCTCGCATGGGCATTCTTGCCTTTAGTCTTGATCTCAAATTGGAATACACCTTTCTCTTCGGTTACGACCAGCATATCAGTCGGTTCGCAAACTACGACAGCAGGTGCTTCAGTTATCTCAGTTTTGTTTATTATTTCTTCTGCTCCAGCCATTGTGATTTCTTCGTCTGTAGAGAATACTAATGAAAAAGGGAAATCTTCTTTTTTAAGCTCTTTAGCAGCTGCGATTGCAGACATACAAGGACCTTTCATATCGAGTGAACCCCGACCATATAATTTGTCGTCGATGATTTCACCTTGTTCATACTCCCAGCCCTCTCCAAGAGGAACAGTGTCAAGATGACCCGAGAAACAAACGCCACCTTCACCGTTAGAAGCGATGATGACAGGATTGAAATGTTCTCCTTTTATTATTCTAGGTTCCAGCCCTATTTCTTCTAAAAGATTGCTTGTAAATTCTATAATTTCATCCATGTTTCCTTTACTGTGACTGTCGATCTTTACCATTTTTTTGAGATTTTCTTTTATAAATTCTCTCATTTTTTACACCTAGGCGAATATTATTATCGAATATATTATCAGTAGTAAAATAGCTATAACAAGACCGATATACATCATTTTTGTAGTAATACTCTTATCTTTTCCAAAAATAATAGGTATCGGTCCGATAAATATCACTCCTCCATATTTAGTTTCACTTCTTTTTTTCTCTACTTTATTTTCTTTATGACTTTCCTGCTTACTACTGAATGAAATGAAAAAAGGTATGAGGAAAGAAATGATGATAAAAAGAACTCCTATCAACAGATACAACCCACCCCCTACAACCATGGGAAAAACTAAGAACAGTCCAAATTCAGCTTGTCCACTGAGAACAGAAAGAGCTATGAAACAGATACCGATCACGAAAGTTATAACTGGATAGATGGTTTTTCTCATCAATTAACCATCAAAAAGGTTTCATTTAATTATTTTCTATTTGTGGTAAATCATCGTAAATCTAATTTATCAAAAGAGAATAGGTAAAACGGTGTTTGAAATGAATTATGATCCATTAGAATATCCTTATCATTCTAAAAGAACAGTATCTTATGCAAACAATGGGATGGTCTGTACTTCACAACCATTAGCAGCACAAGCTGGCTTAGAAATTTTAAAGAAAGGTGGTAATGCAATAGATGCTGCCATCGCTACAGCTTCTACATTGACAGTGGTCGAACCAACATCTAACGGTTTGGGTGGAGACGGTTTTGCATTGTTTTGGTCAGATGGGGAACTTCACGGTTTAAATTCAAGCGGATTTGCTCCTAAAGATATATCTATAGAAAAAGTGAAGGAAGATGGAAATGAGGAGATGCCAAAATATGGCTGGACCCCAGTGACCGTGCCTGGTATACCAGGAGCTTGGGCTGAATTATCTGAAAGTTATGGTGAATTACCTTTTGATGAGGTTTTACAACCTGCTATAGAATATGCAGAAAAAGGTTATCCAATATCTCCTACTTTGGGAAAATATTGGGGATACGCATACAAAGCCTACAGTAAATTAGATGGAGAGGAATTTGGAAACTGGTTCGATACGTTTGCTCCTGAGGGGAGAGCACCTAAAATTGGAGAGATGTGGAGATCAAAAGATCATGCTGATAGTTTGAGAAAAATAGCTGAAACTAAATCAAGGTCTTTTTATGAAGGTGATTTGGCAGAGAAGATCGATGAATTTTCTAAAGAATATGATGGATATCTACGTAAAGAAGACTTGGAAACTTTTGAACCCGAGTGGGTAGAACCTTTGAGCATAAATTACAGAGGTTATGATGTTTGGGAACTACCTCCTAACGGACAAGGTATAATCGCTCTGATGGCTTTGAATATTGCTAAAGGATTTGATTTCGATGAAAAAGAAAGTATAGAAACTTATCATAAGCAGATTGAATCACTTAAATTGGCTTTCTCTGATGGTAAAAAGCATATCACTGATCCGGAACACATGGATTTAAGTTTCGATGAATTGTTATCTGAAGATTATGCGGCAAAAAGGAGAGGAATGATCGGAGAGAAGGCTATAGAACCAGAGCCTGGTAGACCTAAAGATAGAGGTACTGTATATCTAGCAGCAGCGGATAATCAAGGTAATATGATCTCTTATATCCAGAGTAATTACATGGGATTTGGATCTGGACTTGTCGTCCCAGAAACAGGTATCGCATTACAGAACAGAGGTAATACATTTTCATTGAATCACGACGAAGCAAATTCACTAGCACCTAGAAAAAAGACATATCATACCATCATCCCAGGATTCTTAACAAAGGATGAAAACCCGATCGGTCCTTTCGGTGTGATGGGTGGATACATGCAACCTCAAGGACATATGCAGGTCATAATGAATTCGATCGATTTTAATCATAATCCTCAAGCGGCTTTAGACGCTCCACGATGGAGATGGGATGAAGGAAAGAAGGTGAGTGCAGAGAGCAGTATGAAGGACCATATCGTAAAGGGGTTAGTTAGAAAAGGACATGACATGAAATATGCAGTTCATTCTGGAGGTTTCGGAAGAGGTCAGATAATATGGAAGGAAAACGGAGTTCTTGCTGGTGGGACGGAACCAAGAACTGATGGCCACATAGCGTCCTGGTAATATAGATGAAAGGTATCTATACACTTGTTATCAAGTTGGATGAGACCCAAAGGATAAAGGTTGGTTCACTTGGAAATTTGAAATTTAGTAAAGGATTTTATGTTTATGTTGGATCGGCGCAGAACGGTCTAGAAGCAAGGATAGGAAGACATCTTAGTGATGATAAGAAGACACACTGGCATATCGATTATCTACTTGATAGGGCGGAAATTGTCAGGGTGTTTGTATCAGATGGGGATAAAAATGAAGAGTGCAGGATAGCTAAATACTTATCTACCTCTATGGATAAAATTGATGATTTTGGATCTAGTGATTGTAATTGTCCTAGCCATCTATTTTATTCCGATAGTTTCGATCAGGTAATAGATATAATAAAAGAGTACACAGGTCTAAAAGAATATAATTTAGAATAATCAGTAATATTTTTATTTAATAGAATCTTGAAGTAAATAACTTACAGGGCCCGTGGGGTAGCTTGGTCGATCCTTCGGCGTTCGGGACGCCGGTACTCGAATTCAAATTTCGGCGGGCCCACTAAACCTTATACTCAATAGAAAAAAAAATAAAAAGCAAAAAATTTTTTAATTTTTTACTCCATTTCCATCCTTGATGACCAAACACCCTCTGGGACTTCGTCATAAACACTGTTTTCCTCATCATGTCCATCATTATCAGAGGATTGTGTATTAGTTAACTCTAATATTTTGTCCTTTCTAAAAAGCCAGTAGTGGATTCTCCACTCCCTTCCATCATAAAGAGTAGTTTCTTCTCTTTCAGTAGTCAATAAACCTGCATCTTCTAGCATATAAAATACATCTCTATCTTCTTGCTCTAGAATATTATCAATTATCCTGTCATTAAAACCGAAAAAGTTCAGAACATGCTCTGCCATCATCTGTGCAGCTTTTCGCTCCATTCCTCTCTCGTCGATACTGTTTTTGATCGCTTGTGTCAAATCATCTACATTGAGGGGGGTTGGTTTTTCATCTTGGTTTAAGTTAGCCATAATGATCGAACCTATTGAATCTATCTAATAATTGTGTGTCTTTTACTATATATATATTTCGAAATTTGGAGTGATTATAATGGTGTTATCCCATTTCTTCTCTTATTTTTTCCCAATTATCTCTTATCTTCTCTATCGGGATATCTCCATAATCGTTGATTTCTTTGAAGAAATTATGATCGTAACCGCTGCAGAGTAATTGCCAGTTTTCCCAATGTTCCATGTTTTTCCACTGCCAAGCGGAATCGAGTTCCAAATAATGATACCTACCGTGTTCTTTCCATGAGAGCTCTATTACTCCGAATTCCACAGCTAATTCGTATATTATTCTACCCAGCAAGATAGTGTCGCCAGGAAGTTGATGGAATTCATAACCGTTTTTGATCATTTTAGGATGTTGGACTCTTATCGAGTTCAGCCCTTCAGCTTTACCTAATGAAGCGTTGGTTTTGTCCATGGTTAGGAAATATATTCCTTTTCCTAGATCGATATCCTTCAAAAAGGATCTAAATTGATCTCTAATAAGTGAATCAGCATTTTCCAATTTACCTGGATCGTCCTCTGAAAATCTCAATTGTTGAGGATTTGTTTTTCCTATAACAAGTGTAGCTACCCCAGAATTACCTTTACTTTCTTGGAGTTGATTTATCTCTACCAAAGCCCTAAATCCTACTCTACCGATGTGGGTAAGTCTGCCTTTATTTTTGTGATTAGCTGCATTTTCTATCTCTTTCATGACAACTCCAGGGACGACTAATAGTACCCAATTTGGCATCCTTGTGTATGAATATGGATTTTGGTCGGATATGGTGCCTAGGAGATGCTCGGACACTACAGAATTGTATAGCATATTTGTGTCTAAACCTAAAATTAAATCTCTATTTTTAGCTAATTCTTTAGCAACATCATCTATTCCATAAGGTTTTATCAAGCCACTCCTACAGAATGCAGAAGTAAGATTGTTCAGAGTATCAGTTCTCTCTGCAGTGACCTCTATATTATAATCTGTAGGGCTGCTTCCGATAGAGATCAATTTTTCAGTAGGACCTTCATTATTTTCTGGTTTAGACTTAACTACGATGTGGCCCACATTATTTTTGATCTCAGATAATGCAAAATGAAGTGATGGAAATTCAATTAATCTGCCTTTACTAATAAATCTCTTCCAATTCATCTATTTCACTCACTAAATAATCTTTCAGTCATCCAGTTAGCATTGAACTCTTCAAGGTCTTCATAATCTTCCCCTGTACCAACAAACAACATTGGTTTGCCTACAGCATGACCTATCGAAAGAGCTCCGCCACCTTTTGCATCAGCATCTATCTTCGTCAATATGACTCCATCTATACCCACTGATTCATCAAACTTTTGAGCCTGTTCCACAGCATCATTGCCGGCTAATGCATCACCCACAAATATTATCATATCAGGTTCTGCAACTCTTTTGATTTTTTCCATCTCACTCATTAGGTTCTGATTTGTCTGCATCCTTCCGGCTGTATCGATCAATACAACATCTTTCCCTCTAGCTTCAGCATGTTCAATAGCATCATAAGCTACAGCTGCAGGATCACTACCTTTAGAATGCTTTATCACTTTAACTCCTAATTTATTACCATGGAACTGTATCTGTTCTTGGGCACCAGCTCTAAATGTATCTGAAGCAGCTAACACACAGGTATAACCATCATCCATCAACATCCTGGATATCTTAGCGATTGTAGTTGTCTTTCCAGTTCCGTTTACTCCTACGAACATGATAGAAAAAGGTTTTTCTCCTTCCTTGATTTGCTCTTCAAAATCTATCTCTTCAACTTTAAGTGCAGACTTGACTGCTTTTTTTAGGCTAGCTTCGATGACGTGTTCAAGGTCGTATTTTCTGCTTACCTTTTTACCTAGGAGATCTTCTCTAACGTCATCTGTTATCTCCTCAGCAACTGAGTAGGCAACATCGGCTTCTAACAATGACATCTTTAGATCAAACAAAATATCATCTAGTTTACCTTCCCTAATCTTGGAACCCCATCCATCAACAAATGCTTCATCAGGGGATTCCTTTATCTCATTCTTGCTAGATTTGGTGAGACTTGATATTTTTTCTTTTAGTTTCTCAAACATTATAATATACCTACTCAGAAATTATAAGAAAAAAGGTTTTTTATCCTTGAGGGACCTGTCCTTGCTGCTGTAATTGCTGATACTCTCTTCTAACCTCGTTTTCTAACTCTTGAGCTTCTTGAGACATCTCTTCTATCTCATTTTCAAGTTCTTCTTTATTTTCTTTTATCTCGCTTTGTCTTCTATCAAGGATCTCGGAAGCCTTTTCAATATCTCTTTTAGCTGATATATCAGCACCCAATTTAATGAGAACTTCTTCAGTGTTAGTAACTTTAGCATGAAGGTACGTATTAGCACCTATAGGAACTAACATCTCGGAACCCTCTTCTTTATCCATATATTCTTGGATGGTTTCTTTTGCATCCTCATGTTCTTGGATCCTCTCTTCCATCTCATTTACTTCTTCCTGCATTACTTCAACTTCATTCTGTAAAGCCTGTAATTCATTTACCTTTCTTTGCAACTCTTGTTGATTAACCATATATTTAATCCTCCATGGATATTCTATCTTGTATTACGTGATTTTCTGCTTCTTCAGGTGGGACTTCTTCTGTTTCATATATTTTTACGTTTGTTCGCTGTACTCTATGTTTGCTACCTAGAACTGAATATATCTTTTCGACTGCATCATCCTTATTATCCGCTATTACCTCTTTGGCAAACCTTTGCCATTGTCCTCGTTTACGTCCCATGCGGAATTTTCCTTTAACTCTGTATACTTTCATTAATAATACACCTCTTAATCCGTATTTATATATGAGTATATGGTCGTTATGATAGAGGGGTATTAAAAATTAACCCTAAAACCGAGTATATCTGCAGATTATTTAGATAGAACTATATGTTCCTAATAGAAAATAATAAAAGCAATAAATATATTAATATAGCGATGCTAGGCTTTAGAAGTGTTAAAAAAACACATATAATTGTTGGAATGTGTTTATTTTTAATATTAGTGTCTTATATAACTACTGGAAGTATATATCGAAGTGAAAGAATCGATATGGAGAAAAATGGAAGATACAAAGTTGCTTTGGCTGATATAAAGAAAGGAGAAAATATAATCTTCCAATTGGATGCAAATAAAACGGTTAATCTATACATAATAAATGAAACTGAATATGCGTATCGACATATATATGGATTTAATAAATCTGAGGTCATTCAGAAAGGAATCAAAGACATATCATTCAATTGGACAGTACCTGATAAGGATGAATATATCATGATTGTAGAAAACCCTCATAATTCATCGGTAGGGATGGATTATATTTTTCATACTGAAGGTTATACCATTGACCTAACGGAAACTGAAATATATAATGATTTAATGTGCTGCTGTTGTGGATCTATTGGAGTATTGGTAATTTTACTTATCGTTATTGTTTCGTATATTAAAATTAAATGAGTCGACACAGGAAAACTATTAAATATAGTATATTCGTAGAAGCGAAACAAGTAGCGGGGTATAACCCGCAGGAGATGTGCCTTATTGATAAGGTGAATCCTTAAACGAGCAAAGAAGTGATAAAATGGCAGAAGAAGTCGGATTTGATGAAGAAGATGAAGAAGAAATGAAAACCCATCCAAGCATGTACAAGTACATAGAAAAAGCATGGGAACAACCGAAGGAAGGCTACATGAAAGAGTTACAGAGAAAAAGATTACAGCAATGGAGAAGAGAAGATAATTTCACTCGTGTTGAAAGACCAACAAGATTGGATAAAGCACGAAAATTAGGTTACAAAGCTAAACAAGGGATCGTTGTTGTGAGAGCAAAGGTAAGACGTGGAAGTAGAAGGAAAAAGAGACCTACTGCAGGTAGAGGCCCAAAAAGGATGGGTGTTGTTAGGATAAATCCTAAGAAAAACTTACAGTGGATCTCTGAAGAAAGAGCTTCTAAAAAATATCCTAATCTTAGAGTACTCAATTCTTACTGGATAGGCCAAGATGGCAGACATAAATATTTTGAAGTTATAATGGTTGATCCACATCATCCAGCAATAAAGAATGATGATGACCTCAACTGGATATGCAAAGAAAGCGAGAAAGGCAGAGCATTCAGAGGTAAAACTGGTGCCGGTAAGAAATCTCGTGGATTGAGAAGTCGAGGAACTGGTGCTGAGAAATCTAGAAGCGAGGAATAAAAAAACCTTTTTTCTTTTGTTATCACCTAAGTATCTTTTACAATATTCTAAGGATTGATGCATTTAATATCATTTAGCTTTTGATGATGGAACATTATATTAAATTTAAAAATACTTAAAAAGATTAAAAATTTTATTTTAAAAAAAGCACAATATATATATATATATGCCTTTTTCATTAGTTAAATTGATAAGATGGGTGAAAACAAGATTTCTAAAACGATTAGTTTAGCGCTTGCATTGTTAATAATATTGAGTGGATCTGCATTTATATTTGCTGAGACGGTTGAAGGGAGTGTTTATTC
The DNA here is from genome assembly GCA_964516805.1 of uncultured Thermoplasmata archaeon. Taxonomy (GTDB): domain Archaea; phylum Thermoplasmatota; class Thermoplasmata; order Halarchaeoplasmatales; family Halarchaeoplasmataceae; genus CAYSTL01. The sequence continues at coordinate 1,230 of CAZEXI010000033.1, read as the reverse complement.
AGATAATGACGGTGTTTCAGCGGATGTAGAACTTCAATATACAAAAGATTACACATTTGATCTTTCATTTTACAGTGGAAGTGATGATATAGGAGGAGGTTGGACACCACCTGGAAGCACTTCAATCAGGATGACAAGTACTGATGATTATTATGCAGAGCAGGTTTGGCGTAAGAGCGGTGTTAATGTAGAATGTGGGGGAATAAAAGAAGTGAGCTGTCATCTAGATATTGATCTTCGTACTGGTGGTAATTATAAATTTAAGATAACACCAGAAGGACATGCATATCAGTTTGAGATAGAGCAAACTAAAGATTTGAGTAGTAATGTTGTTGGCATAACAATAGATGAAAGTTATGGACCTGATAGTTCACTTACCTGTGATCCATACAGTTTCTTTTTTGAAGATAATACCTGGAGAGTGAAAATTGTCTCAGAAGATAGTGATGAATACGACGATCAGATAAAAGTTAATAGTGGAGAATTAACAATAACAACATGTTCAAGTCCTGGTATGACTGATACCGACGGTGATGGACTAGATGATGGAGAAGAGATCAATAATTACGGTTCTAGTCCTGTAAATATAGACACTGATGGAGATGAATGGTCTGATGGACCAACCAATGAGATAGCGAAATTGGAATTAGTAGAAATCAGACGAATATACAGTAAATCTTACAGCAACTTGGTGTATATAACCGCTGAAGATGAAAGGAGATATCCTGGATATGATGATGAATGGACTATTGATAAAGAGTATAAAGAATATACCCATGGATATCAAGGCATCAAAATATTCAAAGAGTATGAATTCCAACATGGTATTGTTGTTGATAAAAGAGTTGTTACTGAGAACAATGATGAATTTCACACTGATATAGATCTGTTCGTTAATACAGGTAGTTATTCTATAGTCGAGGAGAATAATATTGCTAATGATAATATCGCACTAGATTGGAACGTCTATTCAACTGATTATAATCTTAATTTCAAGGAAGAAAATTATGATGGTGAAAGAATTACTGAATATGAGTTAGAATTTGAGATCTCATATGAATACTTCTCTGATCCTAGTCCGAATAATGCAGATGGTGATCATGATAATGATGGATTAACTGACGAAGAAGAGTATCAGATGTCTGATTATCCTGATCAATTCTCTATCGATGGAAGAGCAACACCACTAACAAAAGATATATTTGTGGAAGTAGATTGGATGAGTGGTCA
>CAZEXI010000032.1:0-25083 GCA_964516805.1 uncultured Thermoplasmata archaeon | reverse complement strand
CGATCAGGCATTTTCATGTAGCGATCAAAGGTCCATTGACAACACCAGTCGGTGGTGGAGTCAGATCCTTGAATGTGGCTCTGAGGAAGAAATTAGACCTATACGCCTGTGTTAGACCTGTCAGATGGTTCAAAGGTGTTCCAGCACCAGTCAAAAAACCTGAAGATCTTGATGTGGTAGTTTTCAGAGAAAATGTAGAAGATGTCTACGCTGGTATAGAATGGGAGAATGGTGATGAATACATAGATAAAATTTATGATGTGCTCGAAGAAGCTGGAGAGATGGAAAAAGTAAGGTTCCCAGACACTTCAAGCATAGGTATAAAACCTATAAGCAAAGAAGGAACCTCTAGACTCGTTGGATCAGCAATAGAATACGCTAGAGACCATGATCTTGACAGTGTAACGTTGATGCACAAAGGAAACATAATGAAGTACACAGAAGGTTACTTCAAGAAGTGGGGTTACGAAGTTGCGAAAGAAAAATACAGAGATCTGATAATCACTGAAAACGAATTGTATGATATGGTTATCGGTGAAGATGGTGTTACTCCTACTAAAAAAGAAGGTGCTTACGAAGATTTAAGAAATGGAAATCCACCTGGAGAACCAGGGGATAGGATCGTTGTAAAAGATAGGATCGCTGACGCCATGTTCCAACAGGTATTATTGAGACCTGATGAGTATGACGTTATCGCTACACCAAATCTGAACGGCGATTACATCTCTGATGCTTGTGCAGCTCAAGTAGGCGGTCTAGGAATAGCACCTGGAGCAAATATCAACTATAACACTGGTCATGCACTCTTCGAGCCTACCCACGGTACGGCACCCAAGTACAGAGGTATGGACAAAGTGAATCCAAGTTCACTGATACTATCTGGAACTATGATGCTTGATTACATAGGATGGAACGAAGCGGCTGATCTGATAGTCGAAAACTTAGAAAAGACTATCCAACAAAAGACTGTCACATACGATCTTGAAAGACAGATCGAAGGTGCTAAAAAAGTTAAATGTTCTGAATTTGCAGAAAAGATTGCAGAAAATATCAAAGGTGAATAGATATGGAAAATAAGAAAGCAACTAGATTTAGAGAATTATTAGAAGAGAGAGATACAGTACTGAGACCCTGTGCATATGATGCTTTATCAGCTATACTTATAGAGAAAGCAGGATTTGACGTGGTTGGAACTACTGGATATGGTATTTCAGCCTCACTAGTCGGCCAACCAGACATGGGATTTGTTGATTTTTCAGCCATGCTTGAAAGAACAAGAACTATAGTGAATGCGACATCTAAACCTGTAGATGTTGATATAGACACTGGATACGGAAACGCTCTGAACGTAAATTGGGTAATAAAGAATTTCATAAGAGTTGGAGCAGCCTCAATAAGATTGGAAGATCAGGTATGGCCTAAGAGATGTGGTCACATGGAAGGAAAAGCGATCATCCCTCAAGAAGATATGGTCAGAAAGATCAAGTCAGCTGTCAAAGCTAGAGAGGAAGAGAATTCAAACGTAGTAATAGGAGCTAGAACAGATGCTAGGTCCGTTGAAGGTGCTGAAGCTGTGATAGAAAGAGGAAAGGCATACGCAGAAGCCGGTGCAGATTACATATATGTAGAAGCACCACAGACATTAGAAGAAGTGAAAAAGTTGAAAGAAGAGATACCTGCTTATTTAGCATTCAATATAATTCCCGGTGGAAGGACACCTCCTTTCGAAATACAGGATCTTGAAGAGATAGGTGTTGATTTCTTATCAGTACCTATGATAGCACTATATCCTGCTGCTAAAGCCATGAAAGAGGCTTTGGAAGTTCTTAAAGAAGAAAAAGATATCATGAAGATCGGCGAAATGGGTGTTTCCTGGGCAGAATTCAACAATATAGTAGGATTCGAAGATTGGAGAAAACTTGAACTCGAATTATCTTCTGAAGAAGACCTCAAAGAGCGATATGGAACCACCGATATCGAAAGGATATTGGAAGGCGAAGCTGAAGAAACAGAAGCTAAATGGGATGAAGATAAGTAAATCTATTTCTAAACCCGTTTCCTAACTTTTTTCTTTTTTGTTTTCTAACTTTATATTATTTTGCTAAACTATAATAAAGTCTATTAATAAGGCCAATTTATAATGTATTAAAATGAATGACGAATTAGAACGCGATTCACCTCATGAAGATAGTTTTGGTGACGAATATATTAAAAGAAATGCTTTTAAAAATTTTATAGGTCCAGCAGCAGTTCTAAATATTGAAGGAAAGATCGAGTTCGTGAATGACAGATTTAAAAAATTATTAGGATATGAAAGTGAAAATGAACTCATAGGGGTGGATATAACTGATCTAATAAGCGGTACTGGTAATATTGATCAATTTTTGAATTCCTTAAAAACTAAAAGAGGTTTGTCTGGAGATATCAAATTGATTAAGAAAAATGGTTCAGTATTTTCTTCACACTATTTCACAGATTTGATTAAAACCAAAAATGCGAAAAAACACTCGATTTCTATAAATCTTGTACCTCATGAAGAAGCAGGTAAAGTTATCAAACATTTAAAAGATTCTAAAGATACTTACGAAAATGTATGTAATACATATGAGTACATATACCAAGCAGTATTAACATTAGCCAAGAAAACAGATTTAAAAGATATAATCAAAACGATAGCCGATGAAGCAAAAAATTTGATGGATGCTTCGGACTGTACTGTTTATCTAGCTAATCATGAAAAAGAAGTTTTAGAGCCTTTTTATACCAATGATCCAAAATATACAGAACAGATAATGTCTTATAACATACCTTTCGGTAAAGGTGAAGCAGGTAGAGTTGTAGAGAAGGGAAGATCTAGATATCTGAATATTGATGACCAAAGAGAACACTTAGTAACTATTCCTGGGACCAAAGACGGGGATACAGAAAAGGAATCGATCCTGACTGTACCTCTTTTTGAAGATGATGAAGTGATCGGTGTTCTATCTCTTTCTAAGAAAAAGTATAATTTTGATTATGATGATGTAAATAAACTCAAAGCCTTTGCAAAACAAGCAGAGGCAGTTATACAGAGGGCCAATGAATTGAAAAAACTGCAGGAATCAAAAGAATTGATAACCCATGAAAAACAGAAGATCGAGGCTCTACATAAAGTAGCAGAGGACCTAGAAAAGTGTGAAACAGAAGAAAAAATATATGAGATCATCATCGATGCTGCGAAGAATATATTAGACTTTTATATCTGCTCAGTGATGATCAAAGAAGATGACAAACTGATCATAAAAGCGACTCTAGATGATGAAGTCGAGATTGGTGAGGAATTCTCTATCGAAGAAGGTATTTATGGTAAGACTTTCAGAGACCAGAAGGGCTATATTATAGATGATATCCAAAATGAAAAGAATGCAAAACCAACTTCTAATAAATTCAAATCAGTGTTGAGTGTTCCAATAGGAGAGTTTGGTGTTTTCCAAACCTTGTCGGATAAAAAGAACTTTTTCGATGAAGACGACCTTGAGATCACAGAACTTCTCATAACGCATGTGAAAGAAGCCATAAGACAAGTTAGAAACACTAAACTGATAGAAGAAAGAGAACGAAAATTAAAGAGTCTGCATGATATTGCAGCAAAACTTGAGTCATGCAGTTCAGAGGAGGAGGCTTATGAGATTATCATCAACGCCTCAGAAGAGATCCTAAATTTTGACATGTGTAGGATACACATAGCAAAAGGAAATAAACTCATTGTAAAAGCAATCTCTTCTGAAGTTGATGAACCACACAGTAAATATACTATGTCTTTGAATGAAGGAATAGCTGGTAAAACATATCTAAATAAACAATCTTATCTGGTAGATGATTTCAAATCAGAAACTGAAGCCACTCCGTTTTTAGATGATTACAAGTCAGGAATCAGTGTGCCTATAGGTCAATTTGGCGTTTTTCAGGCAGTTTCATACAGAACTGATGATTTTGATGAACAAGAGATAGAACTAGCTGAACTCCTTACATCACACCTATCAGAGGCTTTGGAAAGGATCAAATCAGAAACCCGTGAAAGATTTTTATTAACATTATTAAGACATGATATGATGAATAAGTCACAGATAGTGAGAGGCTATCTTCAGATCCTTGAAGACTTAAATCCTACTGAAGAACAAAAGAAATTTATCGACAGCGCGATGAAAGCTAATATTGAAAGCCAAGAATTACTATCAAAAATAGGTGTTCTAAAAGATATACGAAAAGAAAAAAAGATGGAAGAGACACATCTCGATGTGGTCATAAACAATGCTTTGGATGATAATATCGAGTCTTTAAAGACAGATGATATTGATACCGATTTTACAAAAACTGGTTTAAAGGTGATGGGAGGCTCTCTTCTAGAAGAACTTTTCTCTAACCTCATCGAAAATGCCATCAATCACGCTAACTGCAGTCAGATCAAAATCTCTGCTGAGGAGGAAAAAAATACCATCAGAGTTATCGTAGAAGACGATGGTATGGGAATATCTGATGATATAAAAAATAAGGTTTTGAAAAGAGGATTTAAAGGTAAAAATTCAGAGGGTTTGGGGCTTGGTACTTTCCTTGTGAAAAGTATAGCCGAGATGTACAAAGGATACGTTGAGGTTAAAGACTCAGATTTAGGTGGAGCCCGATTTGATATAGTTTTAAGAAAAATCTAAATCACTTATCGAATCACATCTTGTAAACTTAAAATAAAATGATGAAAGGGTTTTATCTTCTCTTTCTTTTCCATATCAACAGCAAACTTAGAATTACCGCCAATATCATCACTAGTATTGGATATCCTGGGACTTCTTCTTTATCTTTGACCATCACATTGATCTTATCCGTATCTACATTCCCTGAAGTATCCTCAACTAACAGCTCTACTGTGTAATTTCCTGCCTCTGTAAAGTTGTACTGAACATTTTTTCCGTAATATTCATTACCTTCTATTATCCACGTATAATTCTGTATCTTGTAGTTATCTGTAGAATCAGATCCATCTAGGGTAGTTTGTGAATCTGTCAAAGTAGTGATATCGTCTCCTGCATTGGCTTTTGGTTTCTTCTTATCTTTAACAAGCACTTTGAATGTCTCTACATCTGTATTTCCAGATGTGTCTTTTACAGTTAGTTCTATCTGTTCTCTACCTGGTTTATTGAACGTGTATTCTATCGTAGAGCCGTAATAATCTCGTTTATCAATAGTCCATTTATAACTTTGTATCTGAACATTATCAGTAGACTGCTCTCCAGATATCATGACTGGCTTACCTAACTGCACTATTTCATTAACATCTATTACAGCTTCTGGATGTATACCATCTACCACTTCTATTTGAACTGTATCTGTGTCCTTTGCCCCTGATTCATCAGTAACTGTTAACTCAACAAAGTAATTACCTGGCTTGGTGTATGTGTATCTAACGACCTCACCTGTATACATATCAGAACCTATCTTCCATTCAAAGTTGATGATATTGTAGTTTGAAGAAGAATTAGAGGCACTTAATGATATATTCTCGTTGACATCCACTGTTCTGTTCTCACCAGCATCTGCTTCCAAGGTTGAAGGTCTGTTTTCAACAGTGATATTGACCGTGTCAAAGTCGTTGTTTCCAGCAGCATCTTCTACTTTGAGTGAAACCTGATAATATCCTGTATTCTCGTAAGTATGTTTTACGTTCATACCTGTGGTAGTATTACCATCATCAAAATCCCAATAGTAAATCGTGATCTCTTCATCATCGTAAGAACTTGAACCGTCGAAGCTAACTTCTTCACCTGTATATACTGTTCTATCCACACCAGCGTCAGCTACTGGATCTGTGGTGTCCAATTTTTCTTTTACAACAATTGTAATCGAATCAATATCTGAATTACCTGCTTTGTCTTTTACGGTGAGTGATATTGTGTATTCTCCCGTACTTTTAAAACTATGTTTGATCGTTTGTCCGTAATATTCTTTGCTCCCAATTGTCCAGGTGTAGTTGGTTATACCAACGTTATCAGTCGAATTACCAGCATCAAATACTATTTCATCTCCGATTGTGATGTTCATTCCTTTTCCAGCATCTGCTTTAGGTGATGTTATATCTTCTACCTTCACAGTGATGTTGTCTTTACCAGTGTTACCAGAACTGTCGATAACAGTCAAGGTAATAGAATATGTCCCTGGATCATCAAATTGATGATCGACACTTTGTCCAACGTAATCTGTACCCTCAATATTCCATGTGTACGTTTTGATCGCAACATTATCTGATGAACCGCTTCCATCGAAAGTTATTTGCGTATCTTCATTCACGGTCTTATCATCACCAGCATCTGCGATAGGGTCTGTTATATCTTCTACTTCTATTTTTATGCTGTCTGTATCACTGTTTCCTGAACTATCTTTAACCTCTAGGATCACTGTGTAAGTGCCTGGAGTTTCAAAAACATGGGTAATATTTTGTTCAAAGTAAGTGAGTCCCTCGATTTGCCATGTGTAATTCTGTATTGCTACATTATCCTTAGAGTCACTTCCATCAAAACTCACTAGAGTATCTTCATTTACTGTTCTGTTATCACCTGCATCTGCTGTTGGTTTTTCATCATCTATGACCGTGATATTTACTGTGTCCAAATCGGACTGTCCTTTAGCATCCGTAACTTCTAAAGTAAAAGTATGAGTTCCCAATCCTTCAAGTGTATAAGTTGATGTTTTGCCATAAAGTAATTCTTCTCCGAAATACCATGTGTAATTCTTTATACCATCATCATCTTTTGAAGAAGAAGCGTTGAGAGTGAACTGCTCTCCGTAAGATACAGTTTTGTCTTCCCCTGCATCGGCTGTCGGAGGTTGATCGATCGAACTGACGGTAACATTTACAGTATCAGTATCAAAATTACCTTCAGCATCACTTACATTTAGTGTGATAACATATTCTCCTTCATGATCGAACGTGTATGTTATCGTTTTTCCAGGATAAGAAGTCTCTTCAATTATCCAGGTATAGCTTTCTATACCTACATTGTCTGAAGATCCTGAGCCATCAAAAGTTATTTCTTTATTTACCTGGGCAGTCTTATCCATCCCTGCATCCGCTACTGGTTTCTCAGTATCTATTACGCTTACATTTACTGTATCTGTATCTGAGTTACCTGATTCATCCGTGACCTTCAAAGTTGCCTGATGCTCTCCAGCTTCGGAAAATGAATGTTCTACAGTAGAACCATACTTATATTCACCTTCTAAGTTCCATCTATATACTGTTATGACATGATTGTCAGTTGATCCACCTGCATCGAAAGTTACTGTTTCACCCATATCTGATGTCTTGTCTTCTCCTGCATCTGCTGTTGGTGATTCACTGTCTTCCACCGTAATATTTACGGTATCAGTATCTGAATATCCGTCAGTATCTGTAACTTCCAAAGATACCTCATACGTACCTATATCTGAGAATCGATGTTCTACTGTTATACCATAATATTTTTTATTTTCTATGGACCAAGTGTGATTACTTATTCCATCATCATCAGTCGAACCAGAACCATCAAATGTAACTATCTCACCTATTGAAACCGTTCTATCAGAACCTGCATCAGCATCAGGAGGATTATTCGGTGTTTCTACAGTAATATTTACAGTATCACTGTCAGTATTACCTGCTTGATCCATTACTGTTAAAGTGATTTGATAGACACCTTCATTCGTAAATGAATAGTTTACCACTTTTCCGTTATAATTAGTACCTTTAATATCCCACGTGTATTCTGAAATTTCCAGATTATCTGTTGAGCTTGAACCATCAAATATTACTTCTTCGTTAGTTAATACTGTTCTATCTAGACCCACTTTCGCTTCGGGTATTGTCGTATCTACACTGAATGAAACACTGTCTTCTCGATATTGATTGTCATCATTATAAGCTCGTACGTAAACTGAGTGAGTTCCGTCAGTCAAACCACTGTACGTTTTAACATTTGATGACCCAACATCTTCCCAGTCACCACTGTTCATTTTGATTTCATACCATGCTGATTCTCCTGTCCATTGTACTTCAACAGAATCTTTAGATAATATTGAGCCTTCATCTGGTGAGACAATCTGTACTGAAGGATTTATCGTTCCAGAAGACTCTAGAACTTCAAAAGTTACTTTTTCGTAACTACCCCAATTCCCTGACGTATCTTTACCTCGTAAATAGACAACATGTTTACCTACTCCTAAATCAACACCATCGATGTTCAAAACTGTATCTTCCTGTTTCGAATCATATTGACCATCCTCGGGCTGACAAATATATCCTTGGTTTGGTGAATCCGCTAGATCATGGTAATATTCAATACAACTTATATCAGAACCTCCTGTAACGAATTCATCAGCTCTGCCTTCTATTACTATCGTATCGTTAATATAGACTTGATCACTAGGTCTGTCCACAATGCCGATAGCTGGACCTACATCATCGATTTGATTAGGATCCATCCAGCTAACTATGTTTTCCATGAGGATATCCTTATTAGATTGTGTATCTGGTCCTTCAAAGTACTCACAACCCATGTAAACTAACTTGTATTCACTCGTTTGAGCTTTTATACCCGCTGTACTACCTGTTCCGTAATTGAAAACTACGGAGGAATATTCACCCATAGGTTCTATAACATCAGCATACTTTCCTCCGATATCTAGATTTGAGAGTGAATCGCTTATCGGATTTCCGCTCAAACCATTTATTATCGAACTGTCACTGTAGCCTTGAATATAATTTGAATGAAGGTAATCGATGTAGAAGTTAGAGTCACCAATATCGTATCCGATATCTTCTCCGTTGATATAGAGATTTCCACCGTTTTGAAGGTAATCTTTGATCAAATTACGTTCATCTAATGTCAATGTATCTGAAAAACCATCTACTATCCAAACAGTTATGTCATAATTTTTTAGATTTGAAGATGGAAGACCAGTATCAGATACATGCTCGAAGGTATAATCATACCCATTATTTTCCAATGCACTACGATAATTATCAGCACTTCCTGCATCTTCGATTACTAAGATACTCGGTTGGATGTTAGTATCCGGGGTGGTAAACTGTTGAATGTTTGAATTATCAATTGAGTTGCTGGCTTCATCAAATCCAGTCACCTCAATATTGTATTGAGTATCTTTAACAAGGCCCGTGAGTGTAACTTCATGGTGTGTCTTATAATCATCATCGTACTTTTCTCTAGTTAACACCTGTGTATTACCATATTTTACTAAAGATGTTGTAGGTTCGTCAGTATCCCAGGTCACCTTGCAAGTCAGATCATTTTTAGGAGTGAGATCTAGATTGCTGATAGATGGACTGTCTACTTCAATCAGAGATTCATCCGAAACCATATCATCCAATGAATCAATATAACTCACAGATATTGTGTTGCCATCATTCACCAATAAACTCTCAGAACTATCTGTATCTGATAATTCAATGTGTCCTGTAAATATTGCTGTGTCTTCTCCTGTTTCTAAGAGTTGAACTTTTTTACTATCTGAAGAGGAAGTAACTGTGGCTTCTACCGTATCGAAAGTTTCTGAATCAGAATTTAATCCGTCATCTTCCACTCTCACATTTGCAAAATCATCTACTGAATAAGAATCTCTATCGAATTCAATAAATCCATTTTCCTTATATGATGTTTCTACCACGAGTGAAGGTTTCTTAAATATAAAAGAATCTCTTTTGATCTGATGTCCTGTATACCATCCATTCATGTCGATATGTTTTGTTTTGTTTGGTAATCTCATTCTCAGAACTAATTTTCCATCTGCGATATTGTTCTCTAAAGATGTCAAGTCAGAACTGTCTACATTTATACTGTCAACCTCATCAGCATCAGCTAGATTGCTCCCAGTTATAGAGTCTACAGAGAACTGTACTTCTGCTTCTCTCAATGTAGTGTATGATGGATCTGGAAAAGCTGATTCAATATTATCGCTAAGGACTTCAAAGGTCCATGATTCACTTTCATATGTTGGCATGTGTTTCGATTTAGGAAATAACCTGAACGCTGCCTCTGATATTTCTATATCTTTTATAGCGGATGTATCAAACATTATAGCTCCATCGAAGTGACCTTCCTTCGTTCCAAAGAATGTCATCGTGTAATAGTATCCAGCATACATAACGTCTCTATCAAAGATACTATCTTGATCCGTTCCATTAGATACTGAGTACGTGTATCCAGAGTATCCTTCTCCCATGGATCCTGCTGTTGATGGGGTTTTGAAGGTATATAATGCTCCATCATTATCAAAGATCGAAAGATTGGGTGTTTTGGTAGCATCTGAAGCTATTATCTTAAAATAATACGTTGTATTTGGTTCTAAATCTTTTAACACTGTATTATGATTGAATGAAGGATCACGCCATCTCTCAACCTTATCGAGATGCCTGGTTTTACCGTAATACAATGAACCATAAGTTTTCTCATCTGTTTTCCAATCGATCTCATAAGCATCTGAAAGGATATTATTTTCTTCTATAGATGGATAAGTAATATCTTCTAATGTTGGTTTAGATGTATCAATAACTGCTTCTGAGCTCCTATACAACGAGTGTGAAGAATCTTGATACTCAACTGTTAATGTATCACCATCTGAGACCTGAAGAACACCATCCTCAACAGAATTACCTGTACCTAAGGTTATCGTTCCTGTAAATATACCCGTATCCTTGCCGGTTTCATGCACAGTTACACTTTCACCACTTCCTTCAGTTGTAGAATAAACATCGATATCAACAGAATCTATTGAAGATGGATCACTATTCTCGTCGAGATCCATGAGTTTTACAGTCGCTTCATCCTCAGCAGGAGGTAGATTATATTTCCGTTCAACAAATGATACATCTCCAGCTGACCTTGAAACCTCACCTGTAGCAATCAGCGAGTATTTCTGAGGGGCATTTGATATAGTATTTCCAACCACTCTTACTGTATATCTTCCTTTTTGGACTTGAGACTCATCAAGATATACCTGTTCTGAAACATTTATATTATCTGCATTCCCACCTTGAACCGAATGACCGTTCTGGAATACATTTCCAAGATAATTCGTTCCATCAGGAGCTTCGACAACTAGATTAAGATCGTTCTGGAGCGCAGCACCAGGATAATCCGTCCAAGTAAGAGTGATCTTAAGATCTTCACCATCTTCAGCTAATAATGAATATTCATCATAATCTCCTGAGTCTAATAGGCTTTTACCATTCACTGTTCCATCATTCAAAACTGATAATTTTCTTTTGTCTCCTTTGAAATATAATGCATCTTCCAGATTTATTTTGCCCCAGCCCTGTCCATGTGAAGGTATACTTTTACCGGTGTAATCGCCCTGCATGTTCCATGCTGAATTGATCAATGTAGCTTTCATCAATGAACCTGAAGGTGTTATACCATTAGATTCATCTTTTTCACCATCGTTGAACCAGCCCTCTGTATAATATTGTCTAACCAAAGCAGTTAATCCAGATGCTGTAGGGGTTGCCATTGAAGTCCCTGTCATGTGCATGAGTCCACTGTTCATCGAGCTCTGGCTACCATCTGAATCTGCAGAGATTATGTCAGTGCCTGGTGCAGAGATCGTCGGTTTCAATCGTCCCTCATCCGTTGGTCCATGACTAGAAGATTCAGCCATATCTTCTGATATCCCATTTATACAATTACCAACCGAAACTATATTTTTAGCTGTTGCAGGGGAGCCAACAGTTTTTTTGTTTGGTCCGCTGTTTCCATTTGCAAACAGTATCAATGCATCATTATGATTCCACATGAATTCATCTGTATTTTCTGAATCTGTTGTATAACTGCTTGAACTTGAACCCCATGAATTAGAGAAAATCCTTGCTCCTGCATCGTATTGCGTTTGGAACATCGTAGTGAGATCATCTGGTAATTTTAAACTGTCACCATTTCCCACATCGAAGAAGGCTATTTTAGCAGAAGGTGCCATCCCATCATAATCATCAGGTTCTCCGTAATTTTTCCAATCACCTGCCGCGCTCCCCGATACGTGTGTTCCGTGACCTGAATAATCCGCTTCTGACCCGTCTGCATATGCCCTGTATAGAACTATCTTTCTATGCGAAGGACCAGGTTCCCCTATTTCACTTGTTGAATTCCTGAACATTGCATGATCATAATCTACTCCCGTGTCAGATATACCTATCACCTGATTCTGACCTAATATGTTTTTATCCCACACTGACTCTGCTTTGTCATCTTTATCGTAGGACTGCATCACCCATGCTGATAGATCATTGTTTAATTTATATTCTGGCTTCTCATAGATACTGATAATTGAAGGATCATCAGCTAAATATCTTATCTTTGAAGAAGATATATTTATTGCAGCTGAATCGTAATTAAGACTTCCTGAATTGTATGATAATAATCTTCCTCCTAAACTATTCAAATCTTTTAGCAGTGAGTATCGATTTGATTCTTTTACTAAGTTTATTTTAAGGTCAACTCTCTCACCTTTATTTTTCAATTCGGAACTAACCTTTAAAGATGGATCGTATCGAAGCAAATCATCAACATAGCTCTTTTCAGATAAGAGGTCAATATCATCTTTACTACCTCTTATTATGTAGGTATTTGCACCAAGTGTTTCGTAAATATCTATGCCCTTATTCTGTGTTTCTTTTATCCATTCCTGTTTAACGGGTCCTATGAATTTGATTAAAAATAATCCTTCTCTGTGTTCTATTTTCAAATTTTCATCTTCCATTGAATACTTTTTAAAATCGATCTTTCCTGCAGGTGTATTTATTGTAGTTCTCTTTCTGCCGATAACAAAACCCTTCTGTTTTAGTTCCTTATAATCATCGATACTTGATTCTATCAAAGCATAAGATCCGTAATCTTCGATGATCTTAGCTTCATTTTTTGGAAAATTAGGGTTAGATTTATAAGCGATAAATTCAAAATTATTATCAATTTCCTTGTTAGGATCAGACCTAAAGGTCTGTTTTGTATTGCCTGCAAGGTTAACAGTTGCAAAAAATTGTGCCAGCAGTAATGCAAGCACCACATATGCGAACACCTTCATATATTGTTTTCTCATATTTTTCAACCTCTGTATGTTTGCACACATGTACCTGTGTAAAACAATCTATAAAAGGCTTTCCTATATTTAGCATTATAAATATTATTTTCTAATATTTTCTTAAAAACTTATTTTTTAAATAAAGTTTAAACTAAACTCATATTGTTTTAGATTAAACCATATCTATTTACAAAATCCTAATAAGATATTATTAATAGAAAATAAAAAAAGAAAAGGTTTTGTGTTTTTTAATGTATCTTTTCTATCGTTGCGCACATTATTTCATTTTGTCCGACGTTGTAGTTTATCGAGACTATACTAGATTCGTAAAAGATGGTCGCTACTTCTTCCTCGTAATTACCGAATTCAACCCATACACAACAGCATCTTACTGTTACGTATTGGATCGGATCTGTTGTTGATGCCCAACCTGTTGGTAATACATCTTGTACTGCGTATTTTCCTGGTTCTAAATCAGGGAATATATAGTAACCTTCTTCGCATGTATATCCTGTTGCAATTATCTCGTCAGGTGCTCCTGTTTCATTGACCGTCCATAGATTGATCTCCCAACCCTCTAATGGCCAATCTGTTCCATCATCGTATACTCCGTTCATGTTCTCATCGTAGTACTTGAATACTGTTATCTCTCCGTGTCTCCAGTTGGCAAAGTCTACTCGTACGTCCTCATATCCTACTCTTACATTGACCAAAGATGGTGTTACATTGTACCATCCACATGGCTCCATGATCTCTTCTACCCAGTAGTATCCTGGTAATAGATCATAGAAGTAGTAAAGACCACAGTTGTCCGTGTATGTTGTTTCTAAGATTTCATCAGGTTCTCCCACTTCATCGACGGACCATAGATTGATCTGCCAACCTTCGAGTGGTTTATCCAATCCTGTATCGAACTCTCCATCTCTGTCAACATCGCAGTACTTCATTCCCCAGATATCACTTGGTCTGTAGTTTCCGAAGTCGAACTGCATGTCCTCTCCGCAGGGCATCTCGAATTCGTACTCAGCTGGAGTTGTATTATACCATCCTTCTGGTAGTTCTTCGTAGACTGTATATGTACCTCCCATTGGACATACACATTCGAATTCATAATAACCATCTTCATCTGTCGTTGTGCTCCATAGCATCGCTGCATTGGTTGTAGCAACAACAGGTGGCGTTACTATCTCAAGGTATATTGTCCAACCTTCTAGAGGTTCATCTTCCTCATCGTCATATTCACCGTTCATGTTGAAGTCAAAGAATTTATAACCGTATACTGATCCACATTCTGCGTTTCCGAACCAGAGTTCACTAGTCTCTCCATCTGTTACTTCAATCCATTGTGTCATTGCAGTTGTATTACACCAACATGACTGCATTACTTCTTCTACATAATACATACCTGGCTCCAGACAATTGAACTCGATGTATCCGTCTTCATTAGTTACATCAGTAGCGATCAATTCGTCCATATCATTGTATAGATTGAATGTCCAATTTTCGAGCATCTCTTCCTCATCGTCGTATTCACCGTTCAAGTTCTCATCGTAGAATTTATGGACCATTATATGACCTAACTCATAGTTTCCGAACCATAACTCAGATGTTTCACCCGCAGTGATATCAACATACTGTATCAATGAAGTTGTATTCATCCAACAGTCCGGTAGTATCTCTTGTACAGCATAATATCCTGGTTCTAAGTTCCAGAACATAGTGCAGCCGCATGGGCCTGTTACATTTGTATCTATGATCGTGTCTGGTGAACCTCCTGTGGTTGTCCATAGGTTGAAAGTCCAATCTTCGAGCATCTCCTCTCCATCATCGTATTCACCATTGTAGTTAGCATCGTAGTACTTGCATACTTGTAAATGACCATACTGTACGTTACCGAACTCTAGAATTACTGTTTCTCCAGGTGATAGATCGAAAGATTGTTCCATCGGTGTGGTGTTGAACCATCCATCTGGGAGCGTTTCAGTTACTGTATAATAATCAGGCATCATATTGCTGAATATTAACATTCCACCTACTGTAGTTCCAGAGAATATTCCTCCATTACCGCTGAAGAATACATCGTCTACCAGTGGTTCTGTTCCTTCATCGTATATACCGTCCATGTTCAAATCGTTGAATTTGAGTATCTGTATCTCTGCCAGTTCAAAATTACCAAAGTTGAAGTATTTACAAGAGTTACAGCAGGTTATCTCGAACATGTATTCACTTGGTGTTGAATTGTGCCATCCCTCTGGGACGACTTCCTTTACCCAATAAGTTCCTACTTCAAGTCCTTCGAACCAGTAGTAACCACATTCAAGAGTATATGTGAATTCGATCATTTCAGTCTGGTCGTGATTCCATAACTGTATCTCCCAACCTTCCAATGTCCAATCTGTTCCTTCATCGTATACTCCGTTCATGTTATAATCATAGAATTTTACACCATAGATGTGCTTGTACATACAGTTGGCAAAGTCGACATCTAATATGATCTCTCCAGGTTCAACGACTACTTGTACTAGTGCAGGAGTTACGTTGTACCATCCATCCGGCACTTCTTCTTGTACATAGTATTCTCCTGGGCATACATCATAGAAGTAATACATACCACATCTGTCAGTCATTGTCGTCTGTACAATTTCCTTTGGATCTCCGAATTCATCGACTGTCCATAGATTGATAACCCAATCCTTCAATGGTTCGTCTACTCCTACATCGAATATACCATCAGCCATGATATCCTTATACTTCATACCAGATATCTCACCAGCCATTGTGTTGCCGAACCATACTTCACTTGTATGGGAAGGTTCTACAACAACGGTTTGCAGTAATTCAGTAGTATTACACCAACCTTCTTGTAATTCTTCCTGAACAACATAAGTTCCTGGTGGTACGTAATTCCATAGATAGCATCCGTTTTCACCGGTCATCTGAGTATCCAATATCTCCTTTGGAGTTCCGTTTTCATAAGTAGTCCATACATTGAAGGTCCAATTAGAGAGCATCTCCTCTCCATCATCGTACATTCCGTCTCCATCCATGTCGAAATACTTACAGACAAGGATACTGCCGTACTGTACATTACCGAACCATATCTCAGTGGTCATACCTGGTTCAACCATCACATCTTGTTGCAGTGGTGTGGTATTCTCCCAATTTGGTGGTAATATCTCTTCAACAGTGTACATACCTGGGTCTATGCATTCGAACATGGTGTATCCTTCTGCATTTGTTACACCAGTATCAAGCATAGTCATATCTTGCCAAAGTTCGAACTCCCAATCTGAGAGCATCTCTTCTCCTTCATCATATGTACCGTTCATATTGGTATCTTCGAACTTATAGACCTTTATGTTACCGAGTTCATAATTACCGAACCATAACTCAGTTGTCTCACCAGCTACTACTTCTACGGTCTGTTCCAATGGAGTTGTATTCTGCCAACAGTCCTGTAATATCTCTTCGACTATGTATTCCCCTGGTTCAAGATCCCAGAACATAGTACATCCACACGGTCCTGTTACATTTGTGGCTATCTTCTGTTTTCCGCCAGTGGCTTCTCCAAAGATATCTTCAAATATCTCTCCTAATTCTTCAGAGTCTGGTGCATAGAAGTACTTAGCTCCAGATGTCTCAGAAATCCTCCATAGATTGTATTCATTAGTAAAGTGATATGAATCACCAATTGTTGGATTTTCTGGATCTTCTTCATGCGGTGATATTCCCAATCCTACTGTGTAGACTGGTATAGGTGCGTGTATCAAACCAGTTCTGTATTCACCATCAGATGGTAAATTGACCCATCCGTAGTCGTATGTATAAACATCGTTGTTTACACCGTTCTGGTCTTTGAACTGTATAGGAGCATCGCCCCACTTCAAACCGCTTGATGTACCCCATGTATGAGTTGTATTATCTGTACCTGGTTCTGAACCTGCACAGAAATCTTCGCTTCCTGCTTCCGGTTGATAATAATAATCTGGACCGTCGGTTAGGACCAAAGCCATCTCAACTATATCTCCACCACGTTGATTTGCTGGTGTTTGTGAATAATTTATAGAATCTCCTATTGAATCCCATATTGGCGTTCCACCAGTTGCTTGAAGACTGTTTATCAAACTTTCCATGGTTGTCTTATTATCAGAAGTCATATAGGTGTAATTTCTCCTTAAATAAGAGTCCTCAGCACCATCAAAGGAATACAAAGCCATTCTATCTTCTTCATTCAAATTATCCATGAAAGCGATAGCTGCAGCTTTTGCATCGATCATTCTTGTTCCAGACATAGAACCACTAGTATCTATCATCATTACTACGTCTAACGGCTTTCTTTGACCTGGAGTTACATTACCTTCTGTTGTCCATAGATTAAATGTCCAACCTTCGAGCATCTCTTCGTCATCGTAAGTACCGTTCATGTTCTCGTCGTTATACTTACAAACCCTTAGATCTCCATAGTGTACATTTCCGAACCATAATTCAGATGTGTTTCCAGCTGTTATATCTACATATTGGATCAGTGGAGTTGTACTCGACCATCCTTCTTTTAGTACCTCTTGAACTGCATAATATCCTGGTTCTAAGTTCCAGAACATAGCACATCCACAAGGACCTGTAACGTTTGTATCTATGATCGTGTCTGGTGATTCATCTGTTGTATTCCATAGATTGAAAGTCCAATTAGAAAGCATTTCTTCTCCTTCATCGTACTCTCCATTAGAGTTTTCATCGTTATACTTGCATACTCTAAGGTGACCATACTGTACGTTACCGAATTCTAATGTTTCGATAGCTCCTGGTGCTAGATCACATATCTGTTCTATTGGAGTCGTGCTAGTCCAACCTTCTGGTAGATCTTCATTTATCGTATACTGGCCAGGCATCATGTTAGTAAAGATTAACATTCCACCTACAGTTTCACCTGAGAAGAAACTTCCTTCTCCGCTACCACTGAAGAATACATCATCTATAAGTGGTTCAGTACCTTCATCATAGATTCCATCCATGTTAAGGTCGTTGAACTTTAGAATCCTTATCTCACCGTATTCAGCATTTCCAAAAGTAACTGTTTCTGTTTCACCCATTCCAACTTCAACTGTCATCTGAGTCGGTGTTGTATTGAACCATCCTTCTGGTAATACTTCAGTTATGGTATAGGTTCCGGGCCACAGATCTTCAAATAAGTAGCATCCGTTTACTCCAGTTACTCCTAGTCTTTCTTCTCCCATTCCTGAAAGCTCGAATTCCCAATCACTCAATTTGTAGTCATCATTATCCTCAGTTCCATTTGCATCCACATCATAGAATTTGCAAACTTCTACGTTTCCAGATTCTATATTACCAAATTCTGGAGCAAATGTAGTTTCTCCTGATACGACTTCTACTTCATATTCCATCGGGGTGGTGTTCAACCAGCCTTCCTGCATTATCTCTCTTATGGTATACATCCCTGGTGCCAAGTTATAGAATATGACACAACCACATTCATCGTATGGTGTCATCTTTTCGTCTATCTTTTCTCCTTCATACCATAGTTCGATTATCCAGCCGCCTAGACCTTCTTCTAAACAGACTTCTCCTTCCCAGTCTCTTTCTCCATCCATATTGTGGTCATAATATTTACAAGTCTGTAGATTTCCAGGTTGTTCGAATAATCCATCTACATTACCGAAGTATAATTCTGCATTTTGACAAGCCCAGAATGACTCTTCAGCATAGTAATCCTCGCCTTCTCCGTTCTCCATCTCATGTGTGGTACAGTTCCAACCAGGAGGTATCAACTCACGAACTTTATAATGTCCATAACAGTCCAATCCATTGAAAACTAATTCTCCATTAGAATCAGTAGTTCCGGATTCTACATATTTCCAACCGGCATGGTACTTATAAAGTTCAAAAGTCCAATCAACAAGACCCGGCTCGCCCATATCCCATATTCCATCTTCGTCGCTGTCTAAGAATTTTTTTACGTCAACGTCACAGCTCATACTATTAAGCTTATTATCATTAGTATCCCTAGGCATCACTGATATCCCTACTGCTAGGCTGCTAACAATTAGCAGACTAGCGATTATCATTACTAGTATATTTTTCATAGGTTTTCACCCTCAAGTAAAAGATATGATTTAAGATGTATTTAAATATATATTTTATAGATAATGAATATAAATATATATGATTTAAAGTAATATAATTTAAGTAATTGCATTAATAGTAATTCTAATATATAAAAAGTTATTCTAATAATTACCTTAGAAATTTTAAAATTCTGAATCTGGATAAGATTAATTATAAATAATAAAAAATGAAAAGGTTTTTTGTGTTTTTTTATGTTTAGTTGATTTTGTTCATAGGTGTACAAAGAACTTCATTTTGTCCGATATTGTAATCTATAGAAATCAAAGATGTATTATCCGATTGCAGTTCTAGATTGTTTTCTTCCTCGTAATTACCGAATTCAACCCATACACAACAGCATCTTACTGTTACGTATTGGATCGGGTCTGTTGTTGATGACCAACCACATGGTATAACGTCTTCTACAGCATAGTGTCCTGGTTCTAGATCAGGGAATATGTAGTAACCTTCTTCGCATGTATATCCTGTATCTATGACTTCATCAAGGCTTCCATTTTCATGAACAGACCATAGGTTGATCTGCCAATCTACTAAAGGCCAATCTGTTCCATCATCGTATACTCCGTTCATGTTCTCATCGTAATACTTGAACACCGTTATTTCTCCGTGTCTCCAGTTAGCGAAGTCTACTCGTACATCCTCGTATCCTACTCTGACGTTCACCAAAGATGGCGTTACATTGTACCATCCACATGGCTCCATGACTTCTTCTACCCAGTAATATCCTGGATCCAAGTCATGGAAGTAATAAAGACCACAGTTGTCCGTGTATGTCGTATCGATTATCTCTGTTTGATTTTCATTCCATAGGTTGATCTCCCAACCTTCGAGTGGTTTATCCAATCCTGTATCGAACTCTCCATCTCGGTCTACATCACAGTACTTCATTCCCCAGATATCACTTGGTCTGTAGTTTCCAAAGTCGAACTGCATGTCCTCTCCACATTCCATTGTGAAGAAATACTCATATTGTGTAACGTTCACCCATTCTGGTGGTAGAACTTCCCAAACCACATAATCACCTGGACATACATGTTCAAATTCATAATATCCATTTTCATCAGTGGTTGTTTCTCTGTACATAACAGCATTGTTCGTTCTAAGTGTATAAGCTGTATAAACCGGAGCTAGTTTTATAGTCCAATTTTCAAGAGGTTCATCTTCTCCATCATAAATACCGTTCATGTTGAAATCAAAGAACTTGTAACCATAAACTGTTCCACACTCTGCATTTCCGAACCATAGATCACTAGTTTGTCCATCTGTGACTACAACGTATTGTTTTATCTCTGTTGTATTACACCAGTCAGGTTTTTCAATCTCTTCAACGTAATATTCACCAGGTTCTAGGCAATGGAACATCGTGTACCCGTCTTCGTTAGTAGTATTAGTATCAACTAATTCATCGTTTTCATTATATAATTCGAATGTCCAATCTTCAAGCATCTCTTCTTCGTCATCATAAGATCCATTTAGATTTGTATCATTGAATTTATAGATCTTGATATTACCGAGTTCATAGTTACCAAACCATGCTTCTGAGTTATCACCAGCTGTTACTTCTATTTCATATATCATAGGAGTGCTGTTTTGCCAGCAGTCTGGTAATACTTCACGTACATAATATGTTCCTGGTTCCAATTCTTCGAAAGTATATTCACCGTTAGCATCAGTTAACTGTGTATCTATCACTGTCATATTTTCGTCTAAGAGTTCTATAGTCCAATCTTCAAGCATGTAATCGTCGTTATCATATATTTCATTGTAATTAGCATCGTAATACTTGTAGACAGTTATGTTTCCATACTGTACATTACCGAATTCTAAGGTTATAGACTCTCCTGGCCCAAGATCAAATTCGTGTTCCATAGCAGTAGTATTGAACCATCCATCTGGAAGTGTTTCAGTTACCGTATAATGTCCTGGCATCATGTTGTTAAATGTCAACATTCCACCGACTGTTGATCCAGAGAATGCTCCTTCGTTTCCACTGAAAAACACATCATCAACTAGTGGTTCTGTTCCTTCATCGTATACACCGTCCATGTTTAGATCGTTGAACTTAAGAATTTCTATGTCGACTAACTCGAAATTACCGAAATTGAATACTTTACATCCGTTACAACAGGTTATCTCGAACATGTATTCACTTGGTGTTGAGTTGTGCCATCCTTCTGGGACGACTTCCTTTACCCAATAAGTGCCTACTTCAAGTTCTTCGAACCAGTAGTATCCACATTCTTCAGTGTATGTAAAGTCTAACATCTCTGTTTTGTCTTCATTCCATAACTGTATCTCCCAGCCGTCTAATACTTCATCTGTGCCTTCATCGTATCCACCGTCCATACCCCAGTCATAATATTTGATACCGTAGATGTACTTGTACATGCAGTTAGCGAAATCTATGTCTTCAATAACAGCTCCTGATTCAACGAATACTGGAACAAGTGCAGGTGTTACATTGTACCACTCTGGAGGTACTTCTTCCTGAACAACATAATTTCCTGGACATACATTGTTGAAGTAGTACATTCCACATCTATCTGTGGTAGTGGTCTTAACTTTCTCTATTGGATTTCCAAATTCATCTGCAGTCCATAGATTGATTGTCCAGTCTTTCAATGGTTCATCCAGACCTACATCAAATTCTCCATCAGCTTCGATATCTTTGTACTTCATACCAGATATCTCTCCGACACGTCCGTTTCCGAAATACAGTTCACCAACTTGACATGGTTCTATTGTAATTGACTGTAAGTATGAAGTTGTATTGCACCAACCCATCTTTCGCATCTCTTCTACTACATAAGTTCCTGGGATCAATTCATCGAATAACACACAACCACATTCATCAGTAACTTGTGTTTCAATGACTTCTTTCGGTGTTCCGTTTTCATATGTTGTCCATAGATTGAAAGTCCAATCCTCCAGCCAAGGCTCTTCATCATCACGCATTCCATTTCCGTTCATATCCTCATATTTGCATGCACGGATACTTCCATGCTGTATATTACCGAACCATAACTCAGATGTTTCTCCATCTTCAACTTCAACCCATTGCGTTAATGGTGTAGTATTGTGCCAGCAGTATGGTAATTCTTCTTCTACATAGTACCATCCTGGTTCTAAACCATTGAACTCAGCCATACCTTCTTCATTAGTCAAACTGTACCCCAAACTATTATCCAAAATATCGTACAATGTGAAGTTCCAATCTGAGAGCATCTCTTCTCCTTCATCATATGTTCCGTTCATGTTTAGATCTTTGTATTTATAGACCTCTAGATCTCCGAGTTCGTAGTTTCCGAACCATACCTCAGCTTCTCCGCCATCAGTAACTGTTACTTCCTGAATTTGAGATGTGCTGTTAGTCCATCCACATGGTAATTCTTCTTGTACATAGTAAGTTCCAGGTTCTAAACATTCAAATGTATACTCTCCATTCTCATCAGTCTGTTGTGTATCTAGAACTGCACCGCTCTCATCTTTTAGATATACTGTCCAATTTTCTAACATGTAATCTTCGTTATCGTATTCACCGTTGTAATTGGCATCATAGAATTTGTACACAGTTAAATTTCCAAGTTCATAGTTACCGAACCAGAGCTCAGAAGTATTTCCAGCTGTTATATCTACATACTGTATCAAAGATGTTGTATTCATCCAGCAAGGTGGTAGTATCTCCTGTACTGCATAGCGTCCTGGTTCTAAATTCCAGAACATAGTACAGCCACAAGGACCAGTTACATTTTCATCTATAACTGTATCATATGTTCCCTCAGTGGTATTCCATAGATTAAACTGCCAGTCTTCAAGCATCTGCTCTCCATCATCGTACTTTCCATCGTAATCTGCATCATAGTACTTGCATACACGTAGGTGACCATATTGTACATTACCGAATTCTAGAATCTTTATCTCACCTGGTGCAAGATCAAATGTTTCTTCTGTTGATGTAGTATTTAACCATCCTTCTGGTAGATCTTCAGTTATTGTATATGTTCCTGGAAGCATATTTGGGAAAGATAAAACTCCACCGACTGTCTCTCCACCAAAGACTCCGTATTCACTGCTACCGCCAAAGAATACTCCTTCTTCGACTAATTCTTCATTCTCCTCGTCATATTCGCCATCCATGTTTATATCATTGAATTTCAAGATCCTTATCTCACTGTATTCTGCATTACCAAATGTAACTGTTTTACTCTCACCCATTCCGACCTCTACGACCTTCGTTGTTGGGGTGGTGTTAAACCATCCTTCCTGGCCTGTTTCAGTTATTGTATAATTTCCTGGCAATAGATCATCGAATATATAACATCCATCAGGTCCAGTAACTCCTAATTCCATTGTACCCATACCTGATAGTTCGAATTCCCAGCCACTTAGTCTGTCTTCTCCCATCTCTTCGGTTCCATTTGTATTGGTATCGTTGAATTTACAAACTTTGATCTCACCAGTTTCTATATTTCCAAACTGTGGAGCAAAAGTTGTTTCTCCAGCGACCACTTCTACTTCATATTGGATAGAAGTTGTGTTAATCCATCCATCCTGCATGATCTCTCGTATTGTATAGTTGCCTGGTGCTAAATCATAGAATATGACACAGCCACAATAATCGTATGGTGTCATCTTTTCATCTATCTCCTGTCCTTCCTGCCAGAGTTCTATCATCCAACCGCCTATTCCTTCTTCACCATCATCTCTTTCTCCGTTCATATTGTGATCGTAGTACTTGCAGGCCTGTATCTCACCAGTCTCTTCATAAAGACTTTGCACATTACCAAAATATATATATGCATCTTGACAAGCCCAGAAAGATTCTTCCGCATAAGTTCCCTCGTCTTCCATCTCATGGGTAGTACAGTTCCAGCCTTGTGGAATCAGTTCTCGGACTTTATAATGTCCTGAACAGTCTAAATCAGAAAATACTACTTCTCCATTAGAATCAGTATCCCCTGAGGTCACATACTGCCAACCCCCACAATACTTGTACAATTCAATTGTCCAGTCTTCTAAGGCTGGTTCACTCATATCCCAAATCCCATCTTCGTCACTGTCTAAAAATTTGTAAACCTCGACATCACAGCTACAATTAAGCTGATTATCTTTAGTATCACTAGGCATCACTGAGATTCCTACTGCTAGACTGCTAATAATTAACAGACTAGCAACTATCATTACTAGTATATTTTTCATAGGTTTTCACCCTCAAGTAAAAGATATGATAGAAGGGGTATATAAATATTTAGTATTTTTAATTATTTAAATTTTATTAGTAATTAAATTAAGGATTAAAAATTAATCATTAATTTGAATTGATTATTATATAATTCTTTTCCAGTTTTTAAATTTTTCTTATGGATATTAATGACATATAATTTAGATGAAAAAATGTAATTTATACTTTTATTTTACAAAAATTTATGAGAATATTTATTAAAAATGAATTTTCTTAGCTTTTGATTTTTATAGCTGCTTTTAGTTTATATGTAAAAGTTTTCTTAATTGGTGTATTCATCTAAATTAGCTAATGTCAATTATCTATTATAAAAAGTGCTTAGTAACTCGCTGACGCTCGCTACTTCTTTCAATCACTTTTCTCACTATGCTCGAAAAGTTATTGATTTTTAACAATCAAAGATTGTTTTTATTTTTAAAAACCTTTTATTAAGGGCTATCTCCGATAGCCAAACACGTTTTTAGTGCAGTTTTTTTACAAAAAAGTGCGCAGTAACTCGCTGACGCTCGCTACTTCTTTCAATAATTTTTCTCACTACGCTCGAAAAGTTATTGATTTTTAACAATCAAAGATTGTTTTTATTTTTAAAAACCTTTTATTAAGGG
>CAZEXI010000031.1:5746-25883 GCA_964516805.1 uncultured Thermoplasmata archaeon | reverse complement strand
GCACATCTTTCGATATCTCCACGCAGAGCTGCTTGTACGTAATCCATCAC
Source organism: uncultured Thermoplasmata archaeon (assembly GCA_964516805.1). Lineage (GTDB taxonomy): Archaea > Thermoplasmatota > Thermoplasmata > Halarchaeoplasmatales > Halarchaeoplasmataceae > CAYSTL01. The sequence continues at coordinate 25,833 of CAZEXI010000031.1, read as the reverse complement.
TTCGATGTCTTGTGGACATGATTTCGTACATGTATTACATGACACACATCTGGCTATCTCCGGATAGTAATCTAACATCACGTTATCATGTTCTTCTGGATCCACTTCTTCTATATCGAACTCTTCTCTTACAGCTGGAACGAACGGTAACTGGACCAGAAACATCCCGTCTTCTACCGCTGTTTGACAAGCTAGGTCCATCTTCAACTTGTATTCATCTTCTGTTCGGTACACTGTAGAACAAGCACCACAGAAACCTCCTCTACAACCACAACCTCTAACGAACTTGTAACCGGCATACTCGAGTGCTGTCATGATTGTGAGGCCTTTCGGTACATTGTAACGTTTGCCCATGACAAATATTTCAACCATTTCCTGCTCTTCATTATTTTCTTCTTCATTTTCATTCATATACTCTCACTCCAAGATCTCCTTTTTTCTCAAAAGGGATTTAGGATCAATCTTATGTTTTTTCATCTCCGGCTCTAGACCCATTGCTAGGGCCAGGAGTTCTGTAAAGTAAAATACAGGCAGCTCGAAATCAGTTGCCCGTTGACGAAAGTCAAGATTAAACTGACATAAAGGACATGACAATGCGATAGCTTCTGCGCCATCTTCTTTCGCATGTGATACTATCTCTTTGACCCTCTTTTCGACAATATCAGATCTGTTAACTGTATGATACGAACCACAGCATTCTGTTCTCTTCTCGTTTTCTATCAATTCAACACCTGTTAACTCCAAGATATCTTCCATGATCGATGGGTCTTCTCCATCATCTATCGCTACTGTGTCAGGTCTCAATAGCATACATCCATAGTAGGAGGCTACCTTCAAACCATCTAACGGTTCCTTTATTGCTTTCTCGATCTCTCCTTTCATATCTGATAATATCTGTAAGATATGATATACCTCAACACCCAATTCATAATCAGGGTCTTCTGTTAAGAACTCATTCATGGTTTCAAGGTCGTCTTCATTCTCTTTCATCCTTTCGTTGGCCTGCTTCAGTACATTATAGCACATATCACATAAAGTAACTACAGTATCTTCACCCTGTTCTTGAGCACAGCACATTGTCCTAATCGGTGCAATCTGATGCATTATGTCATCAGTAGCTAAAGACTGAACTGCACCGCAGCAGTACCAATCATCCATCTCTATCAATGGTTTACCCAGTGCTTTCATCACCTTCATGGCACTGTCTTCATAATCAGAAGCTTTCGTTTTTAGGGTACATCCGGGATAATACAGGTAACTGTCTTCCATGATATCACCCCGTCTCCTTCCTGAAGCAGCCTACTACTGCAAGCTGAGGTAGCTCTTCCATATTATCGATCTCATCAACATCAACTGCATCAATATCTTCTCTTAAAACTGTCAATCTTATCGCTTCCATTATCTTTGCTATGTCTATATCTCTAGGACACCTAACGCTGCACTGGAAACATGCAGCACAAATCCACATCGTGTTGTGCTCGAGAATCTTTTCTTTTTGTCCAAGAACAGCGTATTTGAACACTCTTTCAGGTAGTATATCCATCTCTTCAACGAAAGGACAACCAGCTGAACAAGTTCCGCAGCTTATACATGCATTAACAGATTCGCCAGATAGTTCTTCAACCTTATCAAGGAACTTGGTCTTTCTCTCGACCTTCATCATTCCTCACCTCCAAGACCTTGACTTACTTCCTCGTACTTCTCACCATCTGAATCATAGATATTGACTTTCATGGGTGTATCACCCATAGCTGAGTGTGTAGCACATGCTAAACATGGATCGTATGCTCTGAAAGCCCTTTCAACACTATTCAGCATACCTTCCTGAATATCACCAGCATCGATATACTTCTTCGCAGCATCCCGAACGCTCATAGATATCGGAGCTGCATTATGGGTTGTCGCAACTATCAGATTCAAATCCTTTACCAATCCATCTTCATCCAATTCATAATCGTGGATCAGTGTTCCTCTAGCTGCTTCAACTATTCCTACACCTTTTCCTGGTTCTCCCACTTCATTCCTTATATTATCGCTCTCCAGGTCTTCATCATGAGCCAACTCTTGGATCAACTCAGCTGCCTGAAGTACTTCTATCAATCTGGCCCAATGATAAGCCAGAGTCGAATGCACAGGATATCCAAGTGCGTCGAACATCTCTTCGTACTCTTCCTGAGCCTTCTCTGTCTTCATGCCATCAGAAGCGTTCACTCTACCCAATGGACCCACTCTGTAAACTCCAGAATCTTTTCCATCGACGAATCCTTTCCATCCTACATCTTTCAGGTATGGGAACTTCATGAAGCTCCAGGACTCTTTATGTTCTCTGATAACGTCTAGATAATCTATACCTGAAAAATCAGCAAAGTCCTCACCATCTGGGGACACGACGTTCACAACTCCACCAGTATGACTCAACTTCCCGTCTTCAGTCAATCCCATACTGTAGGTTTCTAAACGATCTTCCTTGATCGGTTTCTCAAATTCAGTCAATACCTTATCTTTGAACAGTTTGAGCGTGAACTGGGCAAATTCGACCATATCATCAGACAACTCGATGAGTTCCTGCCTCTCTTCTGAACTCAATGATTTGACCACGCCACCGGGCACACCAAAACTTGGATGGACAGCTTTTCCACCCAACATCCTGATGATCTTCTGACCTTTACCTCTCTGTTTAATAACTTTCTTTCCGATATCTTTACCCACTTCATCTATTACTCCCAATATATTCCTCGCTTCTTTTGGAGCATCCGTACCTACAAGGAAATCAGGACTAGCCAGGTAGTAGAAGTGTAGAAGGTGATCTGAATATATGTACCCGTTATAGAAAAGTTCTCTTAATTTCTTTGCAGGTTCTGGTGGTTCGACATCATAAGCTGCATCTAATGCTTTTGTAGATGCAAGGTGATGAGCTACTGGACAGACACCACATATCCTGCTGGTTATAGTAGGCATATCTTCAGCCCTTCGTCCCTCGCAGAACTTCTCAAATCCTTTAAACTCAGGAACTTGAAGGTATGCGTTCTCAACTTCCTTATCATCATCTAAAAATATCTCTATCTTACCGTGACCTTCTAATCTAGTAATAGGGTCTATCGAAACTTTCTTCTTCTCACTCATCAGTATCACCTCTTTTATATTTTAAAATGCTGCTTGGAAGGCTGAACCTGTAGAATGATCCAGTTGGATCTCTAACACTACCCATGGCGTCTCTGATCTCTTCTTCCGTCTTCCTTTCTTCACCCTCTATAGCGATCACTGAAGCCAATGCAGAAGCCATCCTACCGCCTTGATCCACAACTTCTCTAGTTGGGCCATTACATCCAATACAAGGATGACCAACAGATGGGCAGGCTGCTTCACACATGCCTGCTGTCGCTGGTCCCATACACAGTACGCCCTGATCCAACAAGCATTCATCAGGATTGATGTCTGTCTTTTCTTGGATTGGAACCAATTTCTCTATCTTCTTCTCTTCCCTTTCCATAGGACATTCGTCACACACGCTCTTTTCTGAGATGAAATCGTATTTACCCACCTCAGTATCATCGTCCAGCAGGGCAGGAAATGCTTTCTCCAGCTGAACCGGTAAAGGTGGACAACCAGGTATGTAATAATCTACCTCAACAACATCATCCAATGGATTTACATGAGATGTCAATTCAGGAAGTTCCAGCTCTCCTTCTTCGACCTCACTTATATTTTGAGGCATAGGCCCTTCATCAGTCGATCTGGTATTGTATCCTTTATCAAGCAGTTCTTGACTGCTGTGAAGATTTCCAAGACCGAAGAGCCCACCTATGCTTGAACAAGAACCATAGGCCACCACATTCTTTGATTTCTTTCTAAGCAGCTTTACCATCTCTTCATTCTCTTCGGACCTGATCGATCCATTGATGAATATATAATCGAATTCATCATCATCCATCGCTCTTACATCATCATATTTAGGATCCATGGCACAGGGCCAGAATTTGATATCTGCCTGCTCTACTACGTCAAATATCATCTCTTCTATATCCAACACACTGACTTCACATCCACCACATGATGCGCACCAATAGAACCCTATACTTTTTTTACTCATTCTTCCACCTCCTCAGTTGAATGACCGTTCATATCCAATGGACCTAATTCACGTATCTCCTCTGTCATATCCCTCATCACTTCAGCGAACTTACCACCTTCAGCAGATGATATCCATTCCAGCCTCAATCTTTTTGGATCTATACCGAAATCCTCAAGCATCGTCCAAAGAAGATCAGTTTTCCTGATTGTCTTGTAATTACCGTCGATGTAGTGACAGTCACCTGGATGACATCCAGCTATCAGTACTCCGTCGGCCCCATCTTCGAATGATTCAAATACATGTTCAGGAGAGACTCTAGAAGAACACATAACTTTGATATTCAGTATATTCGGAGGGTATTGTTCTCTACTAACACCCGCAAGATCAGCGCCAGCATAACTACACCAATTACACAAAAATGCCATTATCTTAGGCTCAAATTCATCACTCATCATACCACCTCATCCATAAGTGCTGCTTTGATCATCGAGGATATTTGATCATCCTCGTATCCTTTCTGTTTGATAGCTCCGGATGGACACACACTTGCACATGATCCGCATCCTTTACAGAGCACGTCTGTTACTTCAGCAATTTCATCTTCTTCATTATATTCGATGGCACCGTATGGACATACAGATATGCACATCTTACAGCCGCTGCATACATCCTCATTTATCTCTGCGATGATCCCTTCACTGCTTGTATAACCACGCATCATAGGTACTGCTGCTTTTGATGCAGCACCATCTGCTTGCGAAAGTGTATCAGATATGTTCTTCGGATAGTGAGCTCCTCCAGCTAAGTAAACACCTTCAGCTGGGAACTCTAGAGGTCTCAATTTAGCATGTGCCTCCATATAGAAACCAGAGGGATCCGATGAAACTTTCAGCATCTTCTTCAATTTCTCAGCACTAGAATCCCCTTCCAATTCCATCGCTAATACGATGTAATCCGCATCGATATCTATATCATCATCAAGCAGATTGTCATGAACGCTTACATTTATCTTGTCTTCACCTAATTTGACATCAGGTTTGTTCTCAGTAGAATATCTTAAGAAAACAACTCCATCTTTCTCCTGCACATCCATGTAATACTCTTCTTCTCTTTTACCAAAGACCCTCATATCTTTGTACATTATGTATACATTTGAGTTGGGATACTTATCTCGGATAGCTTTAGCGTTCTTCAATGAATTACCACAACCTACACGGCAGCACCATGGCCTTTCTTCTTCCATGGCACCGACACAGTTTATGAATACAATGTTCTCAGGGTCTTCCAACTCGTCGTTAGCTAAAGCTTCGTCAAGCTCCAATTGAGTCATTATTTTATCTGTTTTATCATAATCATAAAAGCTGTCAGGATCGATCTCGCTAAATCCAGTCGTCAGTATTATAGTGTCCGTCTCTATCTCTTCACCGTCATCAAATGTGATTTCGTAATTACCGATATAGCCATCTATATCCTTAACTTCCGTCGATGTCTTTACAGTTATATTTTCATTCTGGTCTATATCATGCTCTAATTTCTTTGCCATTTCACCTGCATCTATATCGGTAGGGAATAATGTATTCAGTCTGTTCAGTTTTCCACCCAACTTGTCTTCCCTCTCGACCAGAGTCACTTTCTGACCGTTTTCAGCTAGACTCAAAGCTGTCTTCATCCCTGCTGCTCCTCCACCTATAATCAATGTTCTGTTTCCAACATCTATCTCATGTTCTTGAAGAGCAGCTAATCTTTTAGCCTTTGCAACAGCCATCTTTGTGAGATGTTTAGCCTTCTCAGTCGCTTTCTCGGGATCATCACTGTGTACCCAGCTGCATTGATTCCTTATATTAGCCATCTCGAATAGGTACTTGTTCAATCCAACTTCTTCCATGGTATCTCTAAAGAGATCTTCATGGGTCCTTGGAGTACAAGCTGATACAACTATCCTGTTCAAATCATGTTCTTCTATGGCATCTTTTATCTCTACCTGTGCATCTTCAGAGCAGGCAAACATCGGATCATCAACGTACTTAACTTCGGGTATGTCTTTGACACTCTCCATAACATCTTCGATACCTACATAATTGGCGATGTTCTTTCCACAGTGACACACGAAGACTCCTATCCTTGGGTCTTCTTTTGAAACATCTCTTTCAGGTTTCTTCTCGGATTTCCCTTTACGTTCTCTTCCTTTTAAAGGTTTCAACGCTCTTGAAGCGGCTCCTGAAGCCTGTGCAACACTGTCAGGAATATCTTTTGGTGATTGTGAACATCCTGCGAGATAGATACCTTCTCGTGTAGAATCCATGGGTGCTGTTAACATATCCTCTGATTCGAAAAAGCCATTTTCGTCCAATTCTATATCTAATATATCAGATAAATTTTCATTGCCTTCTGATGGAACTATGGCTGATGAAAGCACGACCATATCTACTTTGTTAGTAGTTACCTCGCCAGTTTCAGTATTTTCATATTCTATGGCTAATTTGTCGCCCTTCGTTTTATAAACTCTCGAAGGTCTACCACGATAATAGTTCACACCGTCTTCTTTTGCCTTATCATAATATTGCTGGAAATCTTTTCCATAGGCCCGGAGGTCCATGTAATGTATCGAGGTATCTATATCAGGATTATCACCCTTCGTGATAGAGGCCTCTTTGGTCGCGTACATGCAGCAGACCCTTGAACAATAAGGCATACCCTTCTGTTTACATCTAGAACCGACGCACTGTATCCACGCTACGCTATCCGGTTCTTCTCCATCTGAAGGTTTCAATACCTTACCCTCAGTGGGGCCTGATGATGAAAGTAATCGCTCGTATTCCATAGCAGTCAGTACATTTTCATGTTTTCCATAACCGTATTCCTCTCTCCAAACATCGGGTTCCATCATCTGATAACCGGTAGCAACTATTATGCTACCTACGCTCAGTTGGATATCCTCTGATTTATCAAGGAAATGTATAGCTTCAGCATCACAGACCCTTTCACATGCGCCACAACCTACACAATTGTCGTAATCGATGGTGTAGCTTAAAGGCACTGATTGCGGATATTCCACATATATCGCTTTCCTGCTGGAGAGTTCTTCATCAAACTCATTCGGAACTTCAACAGGACAAACTTCTGCACAATCAGCGCATCCCGTACATTCATCAGGATCAACATATCTGGATCTTTTCCAGATATTCACATTAAAACCGCCTGCACTTCCACTCACGTCCTTGACTTCAGAATACGTTAAAAGATCAATGTTTTCATGTCTGCTAGTTTCGACCATCTTTGGTGCAGATATACAGATAGAACAGTCATTGGTCGGAAACGTCTTATCCAACTTAACCATATTCCCTCCAATACTCGGTTCTTTATCAACAATGACTACTTCATATCCTTTATCTGCGATGTCCAGTGCTGCTTGAACTCCAGATATTCCCCCGCCAATAACCAAAACATCTTTTTTTATTTTTTTCATAATATAACTACCTGACAGGTTTATTTAGTAGATGAAATGAAAGTTAATACTGGTTTATAAATTCTTTGGAAATAACGGGGTTTTTTTGGGTGATTTAGGGCATCCTATATATTCTATATAGTATTATACTAAATTACCCAGGGTATGTCCAACATTATGATATTTCGCCTCAATATAAATAGTATTTCAGCTAATATTAGTGATTTATAAAATATCACGAAACCTTTTTTTACCTTCTCTCAATTTTGGTTTCAAGGATAGATATGAATCAAACTAAAATTGAAGACGGCTTAGTGGAAGCCATCAAATTAGCTGTTACTAGAGTTACGGGTGAAACTCAAAAAGCTCTAGAAGAGGCGAGAGAGAAGGAAGAAAAAGAAGGAGCAAAAGTACAATTGGACGCTATACTTGAAAACATAGAAGTCGGAAAGGACGAAGAAAGACCAATCTGTCAAGATACTGGAACTCAAACTTTCTTTGTAGAACTTGGAGAAGACTTCGATAAACCTACGATGATCAAAAAGGCAATAACCAAATCCGTTAAAAGAGCAACTAAATCTGTGCCTTTAAGACCAAACGCAGTCGACCCCATCACAGATAAGAACAGCAATGATAACACAGGTAAATTCGTACCAGCAATACATTGGGACATAGTCGAAGGAGATGAAGTAACAATTGACGTGATACCAAAAGGCGGAGGAAGTGAAAATATGAGTAAACTAACGATGATGACCCCGGGCAGAGGATTAAAAGGTGTAAAAGAGATCGTTCTTGATCATGTTGCAGAGATGGCTGGAAAACCATGTCCTCCAACGGTGGTAGGCATCGGATTAGGCGGTGGAGCTGACTTAGCCATGGAATTAGCTAAAAAATCACTGCTTAGACCTGTTGGTGAAAGACATCCTGAAAAGAAGATAGCAGATATCGAAGAAGAACTGTATGAAAAGATCAACGAGCTGGGAGTAGGTCCAATGGGAGTTGGCGGTAAAACGACTGTATTAGACGTTCACATCGAATATGCACATAGACATCCTGCATCCTATCCTGTTGCAATACTTCCTCAGTGTTGGGCCAACAGACAGACAAAGGTGAAGATCACTTCCAAAGGATATGTAGAGGTGGTAGAATGAAAAAAGTTATCGAAACTCCTGTAGATCCAGAGGAGATAGCTGAACTAAGAGTTGGTGATGCATTCTATATCACAGGTACAATCTTCACTGCTAGAGATGCTGCTCATGAAAAATTACTTGAATTAGATGACGAAGAGGTTCCATTCGATCCTTCAAAATATGCTATGTTCCATTGTGGTCCCGTTATTAAGAAAGAAAACGGGGAATGGAAAGTCGTTTCAGCTGGCCCTACAACAAGTATCAGGATGGAGATCTTTGAAGACGATTTCATGGACAGATTCGGAACTAAAATTATCATAGGTAAAGGCGGGATGGCCGATAGAACACTTAAAGCTCTAGAAAAACACGGAGGGGTTTACTGTCAGTATACAGGCGGAGCAGGAGCGTTAATGGCCAACGCTGTAGAGAAAGTCGATGATGTATACTTTCTAGAAGAACTCGGTATACCAGAAGCGTTCTGGATGTTCAGAGTTAAAGAAGCAGGACCTTTCCTTGTAACGATGGACTCTGCGGGAAACAGCCTACATGATGACGTGGATGAAACAGTGAAGAAAAATTTAGATAGGCTAAAATCCGAACTTTAAAAAAACCTTCTTTCTATTTTATAACTAACGATGTCTGATATCAGTAGGATCTCGAATTTGATTGAAAAATCAGAAAATATAGCAGCGCTAACAGGAGCAGGTATGGCTGTAGAAAGTGGAGTCGCACCATTTAGAGGTGAAGATGGACTCTGGGATGATTTTGATCCTGCAAAGTATGCTCACATCAGGTCCTACAGAAGAGATCCTGAAAGATCCTGGGAACTGTTCAAATTACAGATAGAAGAAACATCAAATGCTGAGCCTCATGAAGGATACTTTTCATTAGTTGAGCTTGAGAACGATGGACTCACTTCTGTGATAACTCAGAATATCGATGGTCTGCACCAAAGGGCCGGTAGTGATGACGTTATAGAGCTTCATGGAACCCTTTCCAAACTCGTATGTGAAAACTGTGGTAAAGATTATGATACAAAGGAATTTCTAGAAGAAATCAATGATGGTAAAATCCCCAGATGTGAGTGCGGAGACATATTACGACCTGACGTTGTGCTTTTTGGTGAACAGTTAGACCCAATTGATGTAGATTCAGCGATCGCGAATGTTCAGGATTGCGATCTATTACTGGTAATCGGTACTTCTTCGATAGTACAACCAGCAGCGAGTCTGCCAGGGATGGCTAAGAACTATGATGCTGAAGTCATAGAAGTTAATCTGGAAAAGACCCCTATAACAGATGATGTAACCGATATATTCCTAGAAGGAAAAGCAGGAGAAGTACTACCAGAAATCGTTGAGAATCTCTAATCTCTACTTCCTAATTTTGCTGTTTTTTCTTCAAAGAAATTCATAATGGGATCAAACAAAAAGTCCCATTTTCCTCTGATTACAGACCAATAAGCGAAAACACCAAGAGCGACACCTGCAGGTATATCCAATGCCCAGTGCACACCTAAATACAATATCACTACTCCAGTCAAAGCGGTAAAAACGATACCAAAATATCCTAATCGTTTCAGCTTCGCTTTGAACAAGGCTAAAAAAGTTATCGTCAATGATACACTTATGTGGCCGCTTGGGAAACAGTTATCCAGCCGATTTATCATATGAAGAAGAGCAAGTTGCTGATCATTGGAATACAGAAGAGGGGAAACTTCGGGTGCATAGTATGATGTTACAACTACGTGAAGTATAAAATATGAAGGGATCAAAAAGAAATAATTAACCATCAACATCTTAGAAAAAAGGTTAAAGTTCTCTTTCTCTCCTCTGAACAAGAAGAACAATGGGGCAAAAACCACCAAATAGAATAATCCTAGGGTATAGAATAGAGAGGCTGATTCGATTATCAGGTAATGATCTAAGTGGTTTTGTAAAAATACTATGTGTTCTACTCCCTCTACTCGATAGAAAAACTCTGTGGCTTTAATACCTACAGTATAAAAATCCTTTACTGTATTTTCGATCTTCAATGCGATGTATACAAGTAAAAGTAAAAAAAGTCCTCCTCGGACATCCCAGATTATATCTGGAAAATTTTTAAGGGAAACTTTCCGGTCTTCATCAAAAATCTTCAAACCCGACAGTAAAAGGAATACAAGTGAGGGTATGAACCATAACAATGCTGTCATTAGGGCGCTCATAATTTGATAAATTCATTGATTGAGACAAATTATATAGAATTTTTGCTTTTTTCAAGAATATAATAATGAAAAAATTATTAGAAGAGGAGCGGTTATTGAATCATCTATATTAAAATGGATCTTGCAAAAATATTATATCAAATATGTAGATAACCATACGGGTAAATTAACATAAAATCATTAAAGTGGTAATTAAAAAATTAAAAAACCTGAAGATATCTGAGGTAAAATAATGAATATAGCAATGTTCACTGACACATGGCTGCCCACCATGGACGGGGTTGTCAATTCAATAATACAGTTCAGAGAATGTTTGGAAGAAGAAGGTCATGATGTATTTATCTTTGCCCCAGGTAAAAAAACTCGGGTCGATCCTAAAGATGACCATGTGTTCAGGTTCAAAGCTAAAACCTTTAAAATGTATCCAGAGTATAGATTAGCATTTTATCCTTCTAAAAAGATAAGTGATCTTCTAGTCGAAAAAAACATCGACATCATTCACAACCACGCTGTAGCTTTCATGGGAATAAAAGCGATGGTATCTGCAAAACTTCAAAAATTGCCATGCGTTTTCAATTTTCATACTAAAGTCACAGAGGCCATACATTATTATCCAGTAAACCTCCACGATGATCTATTAAAAGATCTTACATGGATATATCTAAGATACCTGTTGAGAAGAAGCAATGCAGTGATCGCACCGAGTAAAAAAGCATTGAAAGAACTGAGAGAAAAGTGTCCTAATATGAGATATTCAGAAGCTGTCGCTCCTGGAATAGACAAGGACCGATATCATAAAAACGTTGATGGCAGTTCAATAAGGAATAAAATGAATCTAGATGGGTCTGATGTTTTAATTCATGTAGGACGGATATCCAAAGAAAAGAATCTGGATCTTATATTGGATGCACTACCCCTGATAAAGAATCAAAATGGAAATATCGAATTACTAATAGTAGGTGATGGCCCTGCGAAGGAATACTATGAAAGACACGTTAGGGAAAAAGGTTTGGAAGACTGTGTAACTTTTACAGGATTTGTACCTGAAGAGGAACTTCCTAAATACTACGCTGCTTCAGATGCTTTCGTTATGTCATCTAGATTTGAGACTCTAGGTATAGTACTAATCGAAGCATTAGCAACCGGTACTGTTGTTGCTGGAATAGATCACGGCGTGATCCCTGATATCATAAATCATGGTAAAAATGGATTTTTATTCACTGATGATAAAAAAGATTGTGCAAAAAAAATTGCACTTGCATTAGAAAATCGAGATATGGTTAAAGAAAACGGTAATGGGATTAACTTTGACAACAAAACAGCCTGTAAAAAATTAGAAAAAGTATACAAAGAAGCCATCAGGACTAAAGAAGAAAGGTTTTTTGGGTGATTCTTGGTTTTTTCATCTATTCATGTCAATACCAATTTAAAAAATGCTAACATGAAACCTAAAGACATGAAAACTATACCTACAATCCTTTTCAATCTTTTTTCAGAGCTAAGATTGGCGAATTTAGATGCTGACCTTGCTCCGATTACTCCACCTACACCTCCAAAAATAACAGAGTATAATGCCAGTTCACCGTAGATAGCATGACCTACAGCACCAGAAAAGGCTGTGAATATCATTATCAAAACTGAAGTACCAACAGCTTTATGGATAGGATAATCAAGAACCATAACTAGAGCTATCAAAATCATCATACCACCACCTGCACCTATTACACCTGCGATCATTCCGATAACAAGACCTATTATAACTCCAGAGATGATCTTACTTTTCTTCAATACTTTTACTATCTCGTATTCACCTATAATATCTCCATCTAAAGTATCAGGTTTCAAGAAGAAAACTAAACCGATAGATAATGTTATCAGCCCACTACCACCACCTAGAGAAGCTGAAGGAATGTATGAAGATATCCAGCTTCCTATCAGTGCACCAGTAACAGAGGATACTGCTATCTGTAAACCGTGGCGGATATCAATATTACCATGTTTGGTATAATTATAAGCTGCAGTAGATGATGCGAATACATCTATTGATAATGCTACTGCTATCGCAGTATATGGATCATAGCCCCCAAACACTACCAAAAGAGGTATCACAACGGCTACAGCGCTGGCACCTATAAGACCAGTAACTACCCCAGCACCCCAGCCAGCTATCAACAATAATACTAATTCGAAAATCATCACTCTATTCACTTCCTGTTATTTGACCAAGTAAATCGATATTTCTGACAAACACATTACGAGTTTCAACCATGTAGCTTATAAATAAATTTCCCGCTCTGATAGTATAAACAATAATTAAAAATAATTATCTTAATACAATAAATTGTAAACAAAATAAATAATAATAATATTCTCATTATGTCCAGAAGGGTATTTATTTAGCATTTAATTTATATTTATCATTTTTTATTTGTTAAAAAATGACTAAGTTTATTAATGAATAATATTTTAAAAATCCATATTACAAGTCTATATCCGTGACAGAATTATCAAGGCGGTATCAAAATGAGCAAGGAAAAGAAAGTTTTTGGTATAGGGCTGTCTAAAACAGCGACTACCAGTTTATCCGCTGCTCTCGATGAACTAGGTTATAAAACCAAACATTTTCCCATCAGGATGATCAAGCATGAATCGGGAAAATTAGGGATAAGACCAAAAATTGCTGAAAAATATGATGCTATGACAGACATACCAATAGCTAGATTCTATAAAGAACTTTACCACTATTTCCCCGACGCAAAATTCATTCTAACAGTTAGAGATATGGATGGTTGGTTGGATTCCTGCAGAAGACATTTTTGGCCGGGACAAATTTTGAAGGGCAACAACTGGATAAATAAGCTCCACAAAGATGTGTACAATGCGATAGATTTTAAAAGGTCTAAATATAAACAGGCTTACCGTAACCATAAAAATGAGGTCTTTGATTTCTTTGAAGACAAGGAAGATCAACTGTTGGTAATCGATATTACTGATGGTGATGGTTGGAGACCAATATGTGACTTCCTAAATGAACCTGTACCGAATGAAGATTTTCCAAAAAAAGATTGTCTTTATACAGAAATATTTAAGATTTTCAATATCCAGAGCTTTAGAAATAAGGATCTTAAACTACCTATTTAATTATCCACTATTACAAATATTAAATATGAAAATAGATGAATGGATTTTTAGAGATAATCTTCCAGCATCTCGCCTATTTCACTAGGTAGTTTAGCTACAGAAACTCCAGCATCTTCAAGTGCATTTATCTTAGATTCAGCAGTTCCAGTACCTCCTTCAGAAACGATGGCACCTGCATGGCCCATTCTTTTTCCTTTAGGAGCAGTTCTTCCTGCTATATACGCAACAACAGGTTTTTCGATCTCTTTTTTTATGTATCTTGCAGCTTTTTCTTCTGCACTTCCGCCGATCTCTCCTATCATTATCGTTGCGTCTGTTTCTGGATCTTCTTCAAATCTCTGTAATGCATCGATGAAGTCCATCCCAACGATCGGGTCTCCTCCTAATCCAAAAGCTGTTGATTGACCGTAACCTTTTCTTGTCATGGTATTAACTATCTCGTAAGTTAAGGTTCCACTTCTGGAAACAAGACCTATATTACCTTCCTCGAATATGTGGTTAGGCATTATCCCTAACTTTGTTTTTCCAGGACTTATTATACCAGGAGTGTTTGGCCCGATAACCGTTGTGTCATGAATCTCTGCTAACCTCATTATCTCAGCTGAATCCTTAACAGGTATATCCTCTGTTATAACAACAACGGGGTCCATACCCGCAGTGATTGATTCAAAGGCAGCTTCTTTAGCAAATCTTGCAGGAACAAATATGATCGATGCATCTGCGTCCTGCTTTTCCTTAGCTCTCTCAACTGTATTGTAAACTGGTATGTCATTGATCTCTTTTCCACCTTTTCCAGGTGTCACACCTGCGACTATGTTTGTTCCATAATCTTTCATGTATTGACTGTGAAATTTCCCCTGCTGCCCGGTTATGCCTTGTACCACTACTCTTGTATCTTCATCAACTATAATACCCATGTTTAAACCTGAGTAGAAAAACATTATTAAATTCTTTGTATCATCCCATGGTAAATTACCCTAATCAATCATATATAAAACTATATAGGATAAATAGCACAATATAGATTATACAGATAAAGTATATATCCTTACATTCTTTACGATTTATTGATCTAATATGAATTGGAAAAAGAACTTAACGGTTTTCTTTGTTCTTGGGTTAGTATTACTAGGAACACTAGCGATGTCTGGTTGTACAGAACAAAGTGATGATGAAAATGATGCTCTAAACAAACCAATTACAGTTGTAGAAAGAAAAGAAGGATCAGGTACTAGAGAAACTTTCATGGGCGGTATTGGTTTAACAAATGTTGAATCTGACATTAAAAAAGGAGAAAATGCAGGTGTTAAAGAAACCGTAGTAAATAGTGATAGTGCCATTGGTTATGTAGGTTTAGGTTATATAAGTGACGATGCTCCTGCAATAAAATTGGATGGTGTCGAACCCACTGAACAAACTGTTGGAAGTGGTGAATACGGCATAACAAGAGCTTTACACATGTATACTGACGGAGAACCAACAGATGGTTCGATAACTTCTGAATTCATAAAATATATTATGAGTGAAGAAGGACAAAATATAGTTGTCGATGAAGGTTTTGTTAAAGTAGCTCCTGATGCTGATCCATACGAAAAAGTTAGCGGTCTGAATGGTGAAATAACAATCAAAGGTTCATCAACAGTTTTACCTATAGCTCAAGCTGCTGCTGAAGATTTCAATAATCTTTATAGCAATGTAAACGTACAAGTAAGCGGCGGTGGATCCGGTGCTGGAATAACTGCTTTAGCTGAAGGAAATGCAGACATCGGAGATGCAAGTAGACCAGTTAAACAAGAAGAAATAGACGAATATTCAGATACTGATTTCACTGATCATCAAATAGCTAGAGGCGGTGTAGCAGTAATTGTAAGTGAAGCAGTTTACGATGCAGGTATAACCGAACTTACAAAAGATGAAGTCAAACAGATATACACAGGCGAAATAACAAAATGGAGCGAACTACAAGACTAAAACCCTTTCATTTAAAACACCTTTAATTTTTATAATTATCACCTTAAAATTAGAAAGGCTCTAAATAAACTATATACCAGTATATAGACTATAAAGAGAAAATATATATTTAAGGAATAGTTGGATTAAAATGTTGTAACTTATCACATGTATGGACCTAAAATTTAGATATATTAAAAGGTGGTTTATTTGGCGGCAAGAGAATTAAAAGAAAAAATTATCAAGGGTATTTTTGCAAGCATAGCAACCTTATCTATACTTTTCATATTCTTTATATTCATATTTCTTTTTGTTAAAGCATATCCTGCGATTGAAGAATTTGGTATGTCTTTATTTTCAGACACGTGGAATTTAGATAGACATCATATGCTGGATAGTCAATTTGGTCTTTTACCACATATCGTTGGTACCATTTTGGTGGGCATTGGTGCGATGATCGTAGCAATACCTCTGGGAATAAGTGCATCTGTATATCTTTCTGAATTGGCTTCTAACAAAATTAGAGTCATTCTTAAACCTCTCATCGAACTTTTAGCTGGGATCCCCAGTGTGGTTTATGGATTCGTCGGTGCTTTATTACTCGGAAAATGGCTTATGGCAACTTTTGGAATGCAGACGATCAATTCTTTGTTAGCAGCTTCATTGATTCTTGGCATAATGGCTTTACCGATAATAGTCAGCCTATCAGATGATGCATTAAAGGCTGTACCAAAAGATATGAAAGACGCTAGTCTTGCCTTAGGGGCTTCTAAATGGCAGACTACAAAGAAAGTGACTATACCTTCAGCTATCTCGGGTATAAGTAGTTCAGTCATAATGGGATTCGGTAGAGCTATCGGAGAAACAATGGCTGTCCTTATGGTCATTGGAGCCATCGAAAAAATCCCAATGGTAGAAAACATACCTTTTATAGGTAAATTACCTTTCGATATATTCGAGACAACCACTACTCTAACAGCAGGGATAGCTGGTGGTGCAAAAGTTGCTTATGGTATATGGATGAATGTACTTTTTGTCATGGGTATAATATTGTTTACTATAGTGATGTGTACTAGTATTATATCAGAAGTATTACAACATAGAACAAAACTAAAATTTGAGGGGAAACTATGAAAGCTAGTAAAATAATATCTTCATGGATTTTGCTAATTTCCATACTGATCGTTGTATCAGGCTTTTTTTTCCTATACACTAAGATGGATATAATCTATCTAATACCAGCTGCTTCTTTAGGCCTTTTAGCATTGACTTTTTATTTTTCATCAATATTCTATTATCTCCAAAATAAAGACAAGGACTTCATTTATCTCTTATTGATAGGATCAATAATCTTTGCAGTTGTTGCTGGCCTATATTTCTACCCAAATAGTTATGCATTTTACGGATATGAAGTATTTGCTGAACTACAAGATTACGTTGTATATTGTTTTGCGATGATGACTATGGGTTTGATAGGCATCGCTTATTCCTTTGCACCTCACCTAAAATTCGGAAAACATTTTAAAGAACTCAGAGCAGAGGTTTTAATATACATATCATTAATATTAACACTTTTACCTTTATTTTTGATAATCATCTTCGTAGTCAGTAATGGCTTGTTTTATGAAGGACACTTCAATATAAGTCTAGAATTCATTACAGAACCTATGAAAAATGGTGGTGCAGCAGGAGGCGTATTCCCTGCTATACTCGGTACACTTGCTTTACTTGCATTAGTGACTTTATTTACATTGCCTATGGGTGTAGGTACAGCAATTTATCTTTCCGAATATTCTGAAAGAGGTTTCTTCGTGAGAGTAATAAGAACCGCTGTAAATATTCTTCAAGGAACACCTTCTGTAGTTCACGGATTATTTGGTTATGCAGTATTCGTTTTGATCCTTTTTGGACCTTCACTGCTATCAGCCTCCCTTACCTTAAGTATCTTAACACTGCCAATTGTAATTAGTTCATCAGAAGAAGCTTTGAAAGATGTACCCAACGAGATAAGAGATGCGAGTTTAGCCCTCGGCGGAACAAAATGGCAGACCATTCGCAAAGTTGTCTTGCCATCTGCACTTCCCAGGATTATAACGGGTACTGTATTGGGTCTTGGTAGAGCCGCTGGAGAAACTGCTCCAATATTGTTTACAGGTGCAATATTCTATGGAGCAGAAGTATATCCTGGTATATTTAGTGAATTTATGGCCCTTCCCTATCATCTTTACGAATTATTCAACCGATTTGGATTTGTCGGGAAAAATTTCGAACCTAATGCATGGGCAACTGCATTAGTTCTACTAATAATTGTAATGAGCATAAATATAGTGGCGATAATACTTAGAGAAAAATTTAGACAGGAGTTTTAATCATGATAGATAATATAAAAAGTATCTTCTCAGAAAAAAACGAAGTAGAAACAAAAAAACTAGAAGATCACATCAAAATGCAAATAGAGGACTTTGACCTTTGGTACGGTGATGATCAAGCATTGAAATCAATTAATATGAATATTGAGGAGAATAAAGTTACAGCCATCATCGGTCCCTCTGGATGTGGAAAATCTACACTGGTAAGGAGCTTAAATAGAATGAACGACACAATTTCTTCAGTTAAAACCGATGGGAAAGTTTGGTTGGACGGTATGAACATTTACGATCAAGAAAGTGACGAAGTCGAGATAAGAAGAAGGATAGGTATGGTATTCCAAAAACCTAACCCGTTTCCATTTTCGATTGAAAATAATGTATTCTACGGATGCGATGTTAACAATATGGATGTAGATAAGGATAAAACTGTTGAAAGATGTCTAAAGGACGCAGCTCTTTGGGATGAAGTGAAAGATAGGTTAGATGAAAATGCTTTATCTTTATCAGGCGGTCAACAGCAGCGTCTGTGTATAGCTAGAGCCTTAGCAACCGAACCAGAAGTATTACTGATGGACGAACCTGCTTCTGCTCTAGATCCTATCGCAACCGCTAAGATAGAAGACTTAATAGATGAATTAAAAAAAGATTATACTGTTGTAATCGTTACTCATAACATGCAGCAGGCAGCTAGGATAAGCGATTACACTGCTTACATGTATCTTGGGGAACTGATAGAATATGGCGATACTGAGCAGATATTCGAGAATCCAAAGAAAGAAAATACCGAAAAATACATAACTGGAAGATTTGGGTGATAAAGCATGAATCAAGAAACAAGAAAATCATATCATCATGAGCTTAAAGAGTTAAAACAAATGGTCGAAGAGATGGGGGACCTAGCATCACAGGCTATATCATTGGCTATAGAAAGTCTAGTAGACCTAGATGAAGAGAAGATAGATAAGGTTAAAGATTTAGATAAAAAGATATACGCCTACGACAGGCACATCGAGAGGAAAGGTCTGAGGTTGATTGCATTACAAGCTCCTGTAGCTAAAGACCTTCGTGTTATAGGTACCTGTCTTAAGATTATTACTGATCTAGATAGAATAGGTAGGTATTCCGAAGATATAGTCAACGTATCTAAAAGGATGCTCGGTAAGGAGCACATGAAAAAATTGGTATCGATTCCTCACATGGCAGACATGACCATCGATATGGTAGACATGGCTGTTGACTCTTTCATGGAGGAGGATGAATCATACATAGATGAAATATATGATAAAGAGGAAGGTGTTGATGCACTATATGATGAGATCTTCAGAGAAGTCCTTACTTACATGATAGAAGACAGCTCAAAGATATCCATGGGTACTCAGTACGTTCTAGTTATCAGATATCTTGAAAGGATAGCAGACCATGCATGTAATATAGCTGAAAGGGTAGTATACATGGAAACTGGTGAGATGGTCGATCACGAGATCGCTGATGAAGAAGAAGAGATAGAGAGGGCTCAAGAAGACCTAAGAGATAGAGATTAAAATTTTTTCTTATTTTCTCCTAATTCTTTTCTTCAGTTTTAGTACTTCAAATGCAGCTATGAATATGCCCATTCCTCCAAGTACTTGAGCCCAGCCTTTCCAACCTATACTGGCAAATTCTAAGAAATTACTGATGATTGGACCATATACACCCAACAACACCAAACCGATAGAGGCAAGTATCGAATAGACTATTATCTTATTGCTGAATATATTCTTGCTGAATAGAGAAT
>CAZEXI010000031.1:0-5646 GCA_964516805.1 uncultured Thermoplasmata archaeon | reverse complement strand
GAAGAAATACCAGAAGTTACCAACTGCAAGTGCTCCTATAAGCAGTGCGAAGAATATCACTTCTGCAGATCGGCCTAAGTCCAGTATATGTTCTTCTCGGCTCCGTGGCGGAGAGCGCATAAGAGCCTTCGATGGCGGATCATAGGTCAAGAAAGTTAAAGGCATTATCTCTGCTAATAGATCGATAGCTAAAATCTGGATAACTAATATAGGTATTGCCCATTCTGCCCAACCAAGTAAACCTATAGCAGCTAGACCTGCTAAAACAGTTGTCAATTCAGCTCCATTGGTTGTCATGGAAGCCAATACAGTCTTTTTCAAATTGTTATAGATAGTTCTTCCTTCTCTAACAGCATCCACCAAGGTGGGAAAACTATCATCCAATAAAACGAGTTCAGAAGCCTCTTTGGCCACATCCGTTCCTTTCTCACCCATTGCCACTCCTATATGAGCACGTTTTAACGCCGGCGCATCGTTTACACCATCACCGGTTACAGCAACGATCTCGTCATCCTCTTCTAAGAGTTTGACTATCCGTAATTTATCCTCTGGGTCAACTCTAGAAAATATCAAAGACTCATGCTTCTGCATGGTCTTTTTCAGTTCCTCATCACCTATATCTTTCAACTCTTGTCCTGTTATAACTGGTGAGGATTCACCTTCGCCAGCTAATCCTATTTCCTCACCAACAGCCTGAGCGGTGATAGCATGGTCACCGGTCATTATGTAAGTTCGAATATGAGCTTTATGACAGTTACGTACAGCTTCCTCCACACCCTCTTTAGGAGGATCGATCATACCTACCAATCCTAAGAATATGACGTCCTTCTCCACTTCTTCCTGAGTATAATCTTTTCCACCAGCCTCTAAAGGACGATAAGCCATGGCAAGAACTCTCATAGCTTTTTCTGAATATTTCTTATTTATCTCCCTTATCCTTTCCTTATCTTCTTCAGTTATTGGAACTGCTTCTCCATCCTTATAGATATGCTTACTTATAGATAGTACACTATCAGGAGCACCTTTCATAGCTAAAACAACTCTGCCTTCAGTATCTCCCTCCAAAGCTTCTAAAACGTCCCCATCAGCATAATCTTCTTTGATATCCCTTACAGAACTCATCATCTTTCTTTCAGAATCAAATGGAAATTCTATCAATTCAGGGTTCTCCTCATCTTCCGTAGGTGATCTCGTTCCTATTTTGGTAGACATCGTTATCAACGCAGCTTCAGTTGGATCACCTATCGGATACCAACTATCATGTTGATCATCGGGTTCATGGATCTCAGCGTTCGAGGACATAGTTGCTGCATCCATAAATATCTCGATCTCATCGACCTGTTCATCAGTTAATGGTTCACCATCCTCATCTAAGATATCTCCTTCTGGTTTGTAACCTAAACCGGTCATCTCGTACTCCTGTCCATCGAACCATACGTTCCTGACGGTCATCTCATTTTTTGTCAATGTACCTGTTTTATCTGTACAAATAACAGTAGTAGAACCTAGAGTCTCTACAGAGGCTAAATTCTTTACCACAGCATTTTTGTTCGCCAGTCGATTACTACCGGTCGATAAGGCTACTGTTACCTGTGCAGGTAATGCTTGGGGTACAGATGATACAGCGATACCTACAGCGTATATAAGACTGGTAGTCAGAGTAAGGCCCTGCCACTGGGCAACGAAGAAGAGAGCAGTACTTATCACGATTACTATGGCAGTAAGATTCCTAGCCAAGATGTCTAATTCTTTCTGAAGTGGAGATTTGATATCACCAGCTTCCTGGGTCATGTCGGCTATCTTACCCATCTCGGTATCCATTCCAGTTGCGACAACTAAGCCGAGTGCATTTCCAGTAGCAACTGTTGTACCTACATAAGCCATATTGTCTCTATCAGCCAAAGTTACTTTCTCTTTGATCGCATTGGACTGCTTTTCCTGGGGCATAGACTCCCCAGTAAGCGAAAAATCGTTGGTTTTTAGATTAAAAGATTCTATTATCCTGATATCAGCTGGTATCTTGTCTCCTTCCTCAACTTTTATTATATCTCCAGGAACGAGTTCTTCCTGGTCTATCTCTTTCATCTCTCCACCCTGTCTTACTCTAGCAGGGGATTTGATCAAGGATTTTAATTTATCTATTATCTGCTCAGCTTTATACTTCTGGATAAAACCTATCACAGCATTTATGAAAACGATTATGAACATGGCTGCAGCACTTTTTAGAGGTCCAAGATCTTTTTGATATACTCCTAAGAAAACAGATATGACACCTGCAACGATCAACACTATTACCAAAAGTTCCTTGAATTGAGATAAAAACATCAACCATTTAGGGACTTGAACCTGACCAGTGATCTGGTTCTTACCATATTTCTGGAGTCTGTTTTCAGCCTCGTCTTTGGACAATCCTTTTTCAGAGGTATCTAATTCTTCATAACATTCCTTGACTGTCTTTCTATAATATTCCTTTTCCTCAGCCATGTGATCCCAACTACCCTTTGATAAATCAAATATCCATATATTACATTTTGGTATATCGGATCTTTACAAATTATCTTTTAGATCTTCCATATCACATGTAAATTGATCTTCGTTCTTTTTTACTGAAGATACATCCTTTATCCCTGCTCCTGTGATGATCGATACGACTTTATCATTCTGAGCTAGAATACCCTCTTTAGTAAGCTGATCTAAAGCGGCTATCCCTACGCATGAAGCCGGTTGAGCAAATATTCCATCTTCAGCTAATTCTTTTTGTGCAGATAAGATCTCATCGTTATCTACTGTCAATATCGTTCCATCATACTTTTTAACCAATCTCAGTACCTCATCACCGCTAGGCGGGTACGGATTTTCTATAGAATGAGCGACACTATCTGGATCATCCCAATGATCTATATTCTGTTTACCATCTTTATATGCTCTATAAATTGGAGAACATCCTTCAGATTGGATAGATATCAGATTAGGCATCTCTGATAGTAGGTCACTCTCGATCAACTCTCTGAAACCTTTGACTATACCTCTGAATAAGCCTCCAGAACTAGTTGGCATCAAGATATGATCAGGTATCATCTCTTCAAATATCTCGAAACCTATCGTTTTGTAGCCTTCGACTCTGAAAGGATCATCAGAATTCAGAAAATATATGTCTTTTTCCATTCCTAAGTCTAAACTTTCGAAGTAAAGCTGTCCATAATCACCCTTTACTTTTATTATCCTAGGTCCGTACACTCCTATCTGTTTAACCTTCTTATCTGATATTGTAGAGGAGACTAAAACAGTAGTATCTAAATCTGCCCTAGAACCGTATGAAGCAACGCTCACCCCCATATTACCTGTAGAGACCGTGCCCATCTTATTGTATCCAAGGTTAATCGCCCTATTCATCCCTGTGAACGTTCCTCTGTCCTTGAAACTCCAGGTGGGATTTACCGTTTCATTTTTAAAATACAAATCAATATCATATTTATCGGATATCTTGTTAGATTTTACCAAAGGAGTATTCCCCTCACCAAGACTGTAATCAGTTTCTATTTTTAGATCATAAAAATCTCTAAACCTTTTCCATATGGAAGTACCTTCTCTTATCTCACCACTCTGTAAATCGTTCTCTAAAATCCCTCCACATTCACAGCGAATAACATTTTCGCTCAGATCATATCTCTGGCCACAGCTTTTACAGGTTAACATATGTTAGAACTTACCAATAGTGACCTATAAAATGATTTTGAACTTTTAGTAAATTAATTTTCTAAAGTAAAAATTAAATAATACTGCAGAATACAAGTCGAGATAATATGGAAATCCTGCTAGTAGGTTTACTATTTATCACGCATCTAGCACTTACAAAAGCACTAGGGATCATCCTAAAAAATAAAAGAGTCACAAGTACATTTAAAAGGTTGACTTTAACCGCTCCGATCAATATAAGTCTGAGTTTGTTGTTCATCTATCTGAGCCAAATATCATGGGCTAGGTCGGGTTTAATCATAGGTGATCCTATATCTGGATTATTTTACATACTCATACTTGGAGTTCCTATCACTTTGTTCCTTTCCTTATCATTTTTCAAAATACCTGAAGATGAAATAGAAAACATCATAACTATCGGTGGTGACAATCCGAAACTACAATTGTTCTATACATGGGTTTTAGTAGGTCCGGTTGAAGAATTTCTGTACAGAGGATTCTTTCAGGCCAATCTAAGCACGTTGATAGAGGGTCAGATAATCACCATCGCTTACTCAACTTTCATCGCCAGCTTGATATTCACATCGTTTCACCTTGTGAATGTAGCAGCAAAGGAAGAATCCATAAATCAATTCGTAAAACAGTTCCCAGTAAGATTCATAGTAGCGATGATATTAGGATACACTTTCCAGGTCACTGGCAGTATCCTTTATCCCATAATCATACACAACATATTTGATGGCAGTAATTTCAGCGTACTGCTCTATAGAAGGATGAAAAGTAAACAATAAACTCATTCTACACATCAGTAACATTTATAAACCCGACCTTCACTGCATCCGAATACTTCCGTATAAGTTGGGACTTTATTCCCAAGATACGTCGGAGGAGTCAGATATGACGATAGAAGAAAAAACAAATCCAAATTTAGTGGGCCTGATTAAAGACTTGAAAGATCAGGCAAGAGAGAACGACGCACCTATCTGGCGAGACGTGGCGGAAAGGTTGGAAAAGCCTTCCAGTAACTGGGCAGAAGTAAACCTTTCACGTATCCAGCGTTACGCCGATGAAGATGAGACTCTGTTGGTCCCTGGTAAAGTACTTGGTGCAGGGATACTCAAGAAGAAAGTCACAGTAGGTGCATTCAAAGCTAGTAACAGTGCGAAAGATGGTATAGTGGAAGCTGGTGGAGAGTACATTTCACTCCGCGAGCTGGCAGAACGAAACCCAAGTGGAAGCGAGATCAGGATAATGGGATGATAACATGAAGGTTTACGATGCAGAAAATAGAGTCCTCGGTAGGTTGGCAAGCATGATTGCCAAGGAATTACTAGAGGGTGAAGAAGAGATAAGAATTGTAAATGCAGAGAAGGCATTTATCACAGGGAAAAAGAAGAATATATTTGACAAATACAGAGAGAATAGGGAACGTGGTAAGCAGATGAACGGTCCTTATTTCCCAAGAAGACCCGAGAGGATATTCAAGAGAACAGTTAGAGGTATGCTTCCTTACCAACAACCTCGTGGGCGAAAAGCATTTAAAAGATTCCGTGCTTATATCGGTGTACCTGATGAGTTTGAAGGCGAGGACATACAAGAACCAGATGTAAAAAGCTCTCGTGGTAAGATTGGAGTTGATTTGAGCGAAGTTTCCGAATATTTAGGAGCTGAATTTTAAGATAAATTGATGGTGTTATATTATGGTTAAAAAAGAAGCTATTACCCGTACAGGTAAAAGAAAAGAAGCTATTGCTAAAGCTACGATTAAACCTGGAAAGGGAAGGATAAGAATTAATTCAACCCCTCTTGAGATATATACTCCAGAGATGGCTCGTTTGAAGATGAAAGAGCCGGTTCAACTCGTCGGTGATAGGTCCGATAAAGTGGATGTAGACATCAACGTTAACGGGGGAGGAGTAATGGGACAAGCAGGAGCTACAAGGACTGCTA
>CAZEXI010000030.1:0-26548 GCA_964516805.1 uncultured Thermoplasmata archaeon | reverse complement strand
TGAGTTCTTGTGTATCTATATTCAACGTCACTCTTTTCATCTTGGAAATCCCAGGGATTAACGATAAGTAGATCTCCTTCACGGATCCACATCCTTTTCTTAAGTTTTCCTGGAATCCTGCCCATCCTTGATTCACCGTCTTCACATACAACTCTAACTCTTCCTCCACCCAGCATCTTGTCTGCTATAGCGAACATCTGACCTTCGTTTCGTCTCGGGTATGGAACCCTTACTACTTCTTCTTCGTCGTTCTTATTACTCAAAGTATCGATTAGTCATACATGATGGGTTTTATATATTCTTTGTTTTAGGATTTGAATAAATATATCAAGTCACACTAAATCTTCTAAATAAGGTCTTAAAAGGTATGATATTAAGCTCAAGATACTGGCTAAAAACAGTAAAGCAACGAAAGACTCTTCCAATGGATGAATTATCAAAAATATAACAGTTCCCCCAGCAGGTGGATGCTCCACATCCAAGATCACCATGGCAAAAACAGCTAAAGCTACTCCCAGACTTATCAATACTTTCAAAGGTATGAATGAAGGGTGAAGCCAAAAAAGTGCTAAACCGATCAAACCACAAACAAAATGGCCGCCTAACACGTTCCTAGGCTTCGAAGTCCTACTGCTCGGCATTGCAAACACGATAAAAGCAGTACTGCCTATGGCAGCTATAAGAACAAAATCTTCTACAAAAGGCAACTGAAGTGCTAAAAACAAGGATATTCCAGCCAATAAACTCTGAAATACATAATGCTTCAGCGTATCTTTTTCTAATTTCTTATCGAAAAGTGGCTTCATCAGGAGGTTAATTGATTCACAATAAAAATAAATTACTGTTCAAAGGAAAAGTTTAAGACCCAAATTTTTCATAGTTCAGATGATGAATATAGACCTTATCGCAGTGGACCTCGATGGAACGCTTGTGAACAATGGAGAGATGGATCCAGCTGACAAAAAGGCTATAAAACGTGTAATGAGCAAAGGAATACCGGTCATACCTGCTACAACCAGACTGAGAATATCCACTCTCAAGATGATTGACGGATTACCTATGACAGATCATCCACTTATATGTAACAACGGAGCGAGAGTTTTAGGTCCTGGATGGGATGATGCTCAAACTCTAGACGAGTGGAGATGTACAAACCTACACGAGGAGATAGCTGAAAGTTTCAGCTCTTACGCTGATGAGCAGGACTATGGATTATCAACAGTATTCAAAGAAAGGGTTTGCTGGGTGGCAGGAGATGGTCAAAAATTGGGACAGCATCCTGAAGATCCAAAGATCTGGTACTCTAAAAGCAATAGAGACGCTTTGAACTTCGGTATACCTATCAACTACATGATGCATGATGAAAGTAACGGCAAAGATGGATTAAAAGACATAGAAGATTTCATCCTAAACAATTTTCATGATAAGATCAAACTAGATAGGCATCACTATTTCAATGACTGGAGAGCTATATCGATCTATGATTCTTCAGTATCAAAGTTTAATGCGTTAAAACTTGTTTCAGATAAATTGAACATAGATATCAAGAATATCATGGCTATCGGTAACGACGAAGTCGACGAAGAGATGATCGAAAAAGCAGGTATCGGTGTTGCTATGGAGAATTCACCAGATTATGTTAAAGAAAAAGCAGACTACGTAGCTCCATCATGCACAGATAATGGCGTTGAATGGATTTTAAACAAACTAATTTAATATTTTACACTCATACATTTGCACTGTGATGCAAAGGTTTTTAATATTGATATACATCACAAATACGATAAGATGTCTATGAAGATAAAAGAGATTTATGATACAGCAGTACAAAAAGGGATCGAAAAGGACGTGAGGGGTGAAAAAGGTATTCAAAAAGTCCTTGATGATGCAAAAGAAAAATACGAAGAGCTAGAAGGAAAGGACAAAGAGGTTTTTGATAAACAAAGATTAGAGAATCCATTCCAAGATTCTAGATTACTTCATGGTGATCCAGACACAGAAGTTGAGAAAGTGATGGTAGGTATAAACATAGATACTGGTGAAGTCGTTCTAGCTGATAGATTAAAAGAGAAAGGAAAGGATGTAGATCTCATATTAGGACATCATCCAAGAGGTGTTGGTTTAGCAACTTTACACGAAGTTATGAACCTTCAAGCTGATATGCTCAATGAATGGGGAGTTCCCATAAATGTTGCAGAAAGTCTCGTAAAAAAGAGGATCAAAGAAGTTGAAAGGAGCATAAGAGGAGCTAACCATAATCAAAGTCTTGATGCAGCTAAATTACTAGACATACCTATGATGTGTATTCATACTCCTGCTGACAACCTGGTTGAAGCCTTTTTGAGAGAAGAGATAGATAAAAGAGACTTTGAGAAAGTTGGAGATGTTATCGATTTCTTAAAAGAGATACCCGAATATCATGAATCTAGAAAACACAATGATGGACCTGGAGTTTTGATAGGTGATGAAGATAACAGAACAGGTAAGATAGTTGTCGAGATGACCGGAGGAACAGAAGGTAATAAAAAATCATACGAAAAACTAGCAGAGGCCGGTGTCGGTACTATAATCGGAATGCACCTTAGTGAAGATCATAGAAAGGAAGCAAAGGAAAATCACATCAACTACATAATCGCAGGACACATGGCTAGTGACTCGATAGGTATGAACTTGTTCCTAGATGAGTTGGAGAAAAATGGGATAGAGATAATTCCAACTAGTGGATTTATAAGGCACTCCCGCAATTAAGATTAGTAGATGATAGAAGTTAAAAATCTAGGAAAGCTTTACGGAGACTTTGAAGCGATAAAAAACATCAACTTCACCATAAAAGAAGGTGAAGTCTTTTCTTTATTAGGTTCTAATGGTGCAGGAAAAACCACTATAATCAAAGCTATCGCTGGACTTTTAGAACCTACAAGAGGATTAGTAACGATAAATCAGAGAAGTATCAACAACGGTTTTGAAGTGAAAAAACTGTACGGCTACATGCCTGAACAACCACACCTATACGATAGATTGACTGGTAGAGAATTTTTAGAGATGATGGGATCACTTAGAGGTATCGATGAAGATATTCTTTCCACAAAAATAGATGATTTCGCTGTCGAGATGGAAATAGACCATATGTTAGATTCAGAGATGGGTGCATATTCCAAAGGTATGAAGCAAAAAGTTCTCTTCGCTAATGCTATACTCCATGATCCTCCCAACCTGATTTTAGACGA
Source organism: uncultured Thermoplasmata archaeon (assembly GCA_964516805.1). Taxonomy (GTDB): domain Archaea; phylum Thermoplasmatota; class Thermoplasmata; order Halarchaeoplasmatales; family Halarchaeoplasmataceae; genus CAYSTL01. The sequence continues at coordinate 23,321 of CAZEXI010000030.1, read as the reverse complement.
GCCAACAACTGGCTTGGACCCACGATTTACAAAATACCTAAAAAACAAAATTCGAGAACAAGCTGACAATGGAAAAGGAGTTCTCATGAGCACACATATCACTTCAGTAGCAGAAGCCATATCAGACCGTATAGCGATCATAGATGGTGGCAAGTTTATTGCTCAAGGAACTCTAAAAGAACTACTCTCTAAGACCGGTTCAGAAACTCTAGAGGATGTTTTCGTTGAAGTGATTCATGATGAAAGGAAGGGTAATTGAATTATTCTCATGGGAAATAGTCAAATCATACAGGTCCACGCTGGATAGAATCAAAAACCATCCTATAATGACTGCATGGTTTCTTATACTACTTATCGGCGGCTTCTGGATGGTTCTAAATCTCATCGTATTTGCTGCCAATTTGGAGGATCCATTCATAAACCCATCTAGAGGAGACGTACTATTTGGCTTGTTCTTCTTTATAGTGGCTAAATCTTCTGCAGAAACTGTCGAAAATACTTTCCAGAACAAAAGTTTAAAACATCTTTTTTCCACATCGATAAAGATTAGAAATATCCAGCTTTCCCGTTTATTAAAAGTTGAATGGTACAACTTACTGTTGGTTTCATTATCCATGGGAGTTGTCACCTTGATCGTGATACCTTTCAACTTGAACCTACCGATAGATAGATTCTTCTTTCCACACCTTTACGCTTTGATGATAATAGCACCCTTGATCGGTTTCAATATAGGAACTGTAACTTATATCAAAAAGCTACCTCTGAAAGTACTAGCTTTATTCATTTACGGGCAAAATATAACCCTGATATGGCAGTCATTACACGGAAACTATGATCCTATTTATTTGATGTACTTCTTCGCAGCATTGGGTGGTTTTTCATTAATAGTCATCCTTTGTTCAGCAGGACAGTTCTTCAATTCTTGGAAATATGGAACGATTTCAGCCACGAACAATATACTTAGATTCCATAACGTAGGAGATTTTGTACCTAAAATTTTTCCTAAAAATATAAGAAAGATCACTGAAAAAGAGATATTGATACGATGGAGAAGAAGAGAAACTCCTGCAGGTATAGGCGTGACGATATTGATAGGTATAGGGCTTTTGTTCTTCTTCTTTTCATACGGTCCAGCACCTGATTTTGACCTGGGTATAGGAGATTTCTTTTACCCCATGTTGATAAGTATCTCTTTATATCTATCAGCAGCATTACAAGTCGTAATTCCCTCATTGTCCCTTTTTGGACGTGAGGGTAGAAGATTGTGGACACTTAAATCGAGTCCGATACCTTCTAAAGATGTTATCTGGGGAAAGGTGTTGAGTATGCTTTTTTTCACACCTATTATTATTCTTTCTATAGCTCTTCCAATCCCGATACTTTTGGGCTATGAACTGTCATATATACTTTTCATTCTATTTGCTGCAACAGCAATGATCTTTATCTTCGCAGGTATCGGTATATGGGCTTCGTCAAGATTCCCTAACTTCAACGAAAGTGTTGAGGGGTCTCCAGACATCATAACCATGTACACAGTCCTGGTAGTAGACCTCATGGCTGCATTGATATTCATCTCTTTTCCAGCTTCACTCTTTATCTTCGATAATATACTTGGACTGCTCGGGATGATATTCTTCGCTGACATGTCAGCTTTGATACTAGTTTTCCTTGTAAGCAGATCTTCAAAATTGTACGACAAAATTGAGATAACGATGTGAAGTCATCACAATAAACTTATATGAAATAAACGATAAATAAACATGGATATATTATTAGCGATATCGGGTGCGTCTGGAGTTATCTACGGAAAACGACTTCTTGAATTCCTTTCTGAAAAAGAAAATGTAGGAGTAGATCTGATCATATCTAACGCTGCTAGAAAGTTGATCGATGATGAACTTGATGTCAGTGTTGGTGAGTTATCAAAACTAGCTAGACATGAATTTGAACCAGATGACCTTGAATCACCTCCGGCTTCAGGTAGTGTCAAGTACGATGCGATGGCGATAGTTCCATGCTCCATGTCATCCCTTTCTAAGATTTCTGCAGGTATATCTGACAACCTTATAACTCGTTCAGCGGTGGTTTTCATGAAAGAAGGTAGAAAACTATTACTGGTACCTAGAGAGACACCTCTCACGACAACATGGTTGGGTAATATGAAAAAATTATCAGAAGAAGGAGTTGTAATACTCCCCTCCATGCCTGGTTTCTATACTAATCCTGAATCAATAGATGATCTTGTTGATTTCATAGCTGGGAAAATATTGGACAACCTAGGTATAGAGAACTCGATATATGAACGTTGGAAATGATAAGATAAAATATATTTTCCTAACCTAAAACTTGATTATAAATATTTTATATATTTTAGAATTGAAGGATTTATTTTATATAGTTGGTCCTTGATAAACAATAGCAACCTATGAGGTAATTGATTTAAAGGGTTGAATATCTATAATAGGAGGAGTAGAAAAATGGACGGAAGTCCCTTAACTGAAAACCTGGAAAAAGAGATCGAGCTTATGGAAAGGACTCTTAAAATATTCACAATAGTCCGAAAAAAGCAGCCTATAGGAATCAATAAACTCTCTAGGATGTTAGAAATACCTGAACATAAGGTCCGTTACTCTTTAAGGATGCTGCAGAAGGAAAGATTGATCAAACCATCGGGAAAAGGGGCTGTACTGACTGAAAAACATGAAGATTTTGAAGAAGATATGGTCGAACTCCTTGATTCTATAGATAAAACCGTCCAAAAATTAAGAAATGAGTTGGAAAAATAAAAAAAAGTTTTATATGACATCCTTTTACACCATAATACAGCAGATTGAAATGCTGTAATCTAGCCAACTTGTATTTGGCCAATAACAGTAAACTGCTGTGGTATGAGCCAATCCATAATTGGTAATACGCAATTAATTGCTGTCGTAGCTCAGTTGGTAGAGCACTCGGCTGTTAACCGAGCGGTCGTCGGTTCGAGTCCGACCGACAGCGCTTCTCTATTCTATAGCTCGGTGCTGCTGTATGGAAGATATAGATATAGAATATACCAGCTACGTTCCTGATGATGTTTTAGATGAATTAGATTATAAATTGAAAAAAGTTCTACAATATTTTCCTGAACTATGGGAGAATACGATAAAGATAGGATACACATCCACAAATATTGGAAAATATATATCTTCAAAAGGGGATGATAACGTATCATATCTAAGATTATACAAAGGAGTTTCTCTGCACACCATCGCACATGAATTGATGCATAGCGTTCAATACATGGTTGATGATATACCCCTAGGTGAGAGACCATGCGAGTTATGGACCTTAGCTAGAGAACCCTCAATACTGGATAAACCACCAATGTCATACCTATCGGTCCCTTATAAGATCAAGGATGACTGGAACAGATGGAAGATAGATGTACATCAGATTGCTGATAAAGCGATACAAGAAAGGAAAGAAGGTCGTCGATACTACATAACATGGTTTGAAGATAAGCTCAAAGAATTATAAGTACAATTTAATTTATAATCCATAGATAATTAGTATATATAAGTAAAGTTTTTATTCTATTATATATTAATAATATGATGACTAAAATGATGGATATGTCAGACAAGATCCAATCGGTTTGTTCATCCATCGTTTCCCTGCAGATACAAAGATCGAGCTACAATAATATATCAAAGGTGGTACGCAGATGAGTGTAAAGCAGGAGGACTTATCAGGGAAAGACTTATTTCTTTTTGAAGAGGACCAGCTGGTTTGCTGTATAAAAGGGTGTGATTGGTCAGTAGACTGCGATTGTGAAGACCCTCTCGGTGACTTTATAGATCATATTGAAATCGAACATATCGGTGTCTCTATTGACGAACCTTTAGATGATTGATTATTTAATCTCTCATTCAGGAACAATGATCACTTCATCGTTTCCATAAGATTTGTAGCTACCTTCAAAGTATTTTTTAGCAGCTAAAGAACAAAGAAATGCATCATATTCATGTTGGTTGCTAAATTCTATATCTAACCTATCCGCTTCAATCTGAAGATTTTTTTCTACTGCTCTTGGAAAGGTCTCTATTATCTCCCCTATCAGTTTACTTTTTATCTCAAGGCCCCTCTTTGAAAGTTTTCTCATGCCAGTCATATTCAACGGAAAAATCGGTCCGTATTCCTTCATCAGCTCCCTTTCAGCCTTTCTAAATGCTACATCTTTTTCAGTTAATGGTGCGTCGATCGCGATCACTTTTTGACTACTCAGTAGTTCAAGTATTACATCATCTTCATGAACAGTATAGAGTTCAATCTGATCATTGAGTATACAAAGACCTGTTTCATTACTTACCTTAGCCGCCAAATCTAAACCACCATACATATCTAACACGTTTTGATATCTCAAAGTGTATCTAAGCTTTATTAAATATCAACTCAAAACAGGCTCCTCCCATCTCAGAATCCTTGATATTCATCCTACTTTCATAAGTCTCTAATATCTTCTTACATAGGTAAAGTCCAAGACCAGTTCCGTCGGATCCGGTACCGATGTATCCTTTTTTTAGTATATCATCTCTCTCATCTTTATCTATACCTTTTCCGTTATCTTCTATCCTGACCGTGACTTTATTTTCTTCTTCTATAGTACTTATCTTGATATTATCTCCTCCTGAATGCTTTATAGCATTGGAAATTATATTCAAAAATAATTCCTCTAACAGCGGTCCACCTTCTACTCTATAGCTATCTACTTCCATATCGATCGTAAATCCTTTCTCCTCAGCGGAGTCTCTGTTCGAATATACTGCATCTACAAGATATGTATTCAAATTCACTTCATCTAGGCTCTCGACTTTTTCTAATTTAGCCAATTTTCTGACCATCTCTATCAGTCTTTTACTGCTCGAGATCACTTTTTCAAGTTTATCTAGTATCTCCTGACCCTCCTCATCCACCATATCTTCAAGTAAAACATGATAACCTTGCATAACATTTATTTTGTTCTTCAAATCGTGTCTCAACAGCGAATGCAAAAATTCTTCTCGTTCCTCGGTTTTCTTACGATCAGTTATATCTCTTACAAGGACCCACATTCCTATAGGTTTTCCATCGCTATCTTTTCTTATCCATCCTCGAATCTCAACATCTACTCTATTTCCTTCTTTGGTCAAATATTCTTTCTCATATTCTTTTGAAGAGCCTTTGATAAGTGTCTCACTCTTTATTATCTTCTCTTCCATCTCATGATATTGTTCTGGTGTGAATTTTTTATAAGACATCCCTTTGACTTCATCAAAACTGTCATAACCGATTATTTCTAAGAAAGCATCATTGCAATCTACAATATTTCCCTCTAAATCAGTAACAGCTATTCCGTCTTTAGATGTTTCAAACAGCTGCCGGTACTTACTTTCACTCGCTTTTAATTTCTTCTTTGCTATCTTCTCCTCGGTTATATCTGTACAGATATGGATTACAGAATCGATCTCACCCTTTATGTCAAAAACAGGTGTACATGAAACAAGGAAATATCTTCCTAAAGCTTCAACCTCCATCTCTTGAGTTTCCATATCGCTAGATTCAAGCATCTTGAGAAAAGGACAATTATCTGGTGGTTTCTCACTTTCATGTAAAACTTCATAACAGTATTTATCTTTAATCTCATCTGATGACATATCTAATATTTTTTCTACTGCTTTATTGACATCTATTATCTTCTGATCTTTATCTAAAATAAGTATTGGATGTTCTATAAATTCATGTATTTTTGACCAAACAGCACTATATTTCTCCTCTAAAACATCCCTAAAATAAAAGACCAATCTCCTACTTCCTTTCCCTTCATTTAAAATAGGTACTATGTCCATATTAGCAAAGATTTTTTTACCATCCTTTAAAACATGTATTTTCTCATCTAATATTGGTTCTGAATTCTCCCAAACGTATTCAGTTATTTCTTTTAGACCATTTTTTACTTCACTTTTGAGGGTTATTTCTTTTTCTAAATCTTTCGTTCCATTTCCAATTAATCTCTCTTTCTCAATATCAAACATTTCCTCTAACTTTTTGTTTACATAAACTACATTTTCCTCCTCAACAACAAGAATCCCGTACGGACTAACATTTAATATTCTTCGAACTAACTCAGCGTCTATATGATCGATCTCAATCAACCCTCTAGATTAATAAATGATGTGATAGTATTATATTTTTTCGAAAAATGTTCAAATATTATAATAAAATATGATTGAAATTTTATCAGAATTTTGATTTAGTTATGCTTAGGAAGTGTCGTAAATTATAAAAATCAATATAATCATATATGACCAGGGATAAGATGAATGAGAAAAGTCAGTTGGGTGAATCTGCTAAAGGTAAAAAGGAAAGAGCAAAAAAATTGAGCGAAGAAGCTAAATACGAATCAAAAGCAGCGAAGATGGAGAAAAAGATCGAAAAATATCAGCAGAAGATAAAGAAACATCAGGAAGATATCCAGAAATTAAAGAAAAAGATAGAAGAAGCAAAAGGAAAGAGGCAGGAGTATATCAATAAATCTAAAAGCTGATCAAAAAAATCTCTCAACCTTCTTATTTTTTCTTATATATTTTTCATCCACTTTCACCACTTTCACTTACCCCTCTACCGTTTACCCTTTTTTATACCCTAGTCTATTAAGTACCGTGATGCACATGAAAAATGAAGACGCTCACTATAGTTGGAAAGAAGTTTACCGAAAATATGGTTGCGATACGAAATATGATGAATAGATCTAACATCCTATCCTCCGAAATAGGACTCAACATGATCGAGGTGAGAGCGACATAGGTAAAGATGGGCAGATAGGTTTGGGGTACCTATCACCCTAAACACCTCCTCATCTCCATCCAAAACCATAAATAAAAATATTTTTTGTCATTTTTTACAAAAAACTTATGTACTATACCATAAAACTTAATTGGATGAATCTAAATTAGCCGTGAAAATTCAGAGGTGGAACAAATGAGTGTCGATGAGGAAAAAATAAAAAAAATTTGCGATTTAATGGACCAGATAAAGGAAGATAATTCAATACCAAGAAATATAAGAGAAGGTTCTAAAGAATGTAAAGACCTTTTGTTAGAGTCAGACGATGACTTAGATGTCAGAATTGCCTCTTCAATATTTAAATTAGAAGATTTAGCTGATGATCCAAATATACCTTTACATGGAAGAACGTTAATATGGAATGTTATAAGTCAGTTGGAATCTCTGAAAGAAAACAATTCCTAAATATATTTAGGACAAATTCTTTGATAAAAAAATATTGCTTGGGAGAGGTTATGTTAGATTCAACTCTCTCCTAAATTTAGGCGTTCAGATATTCTTCAAACTCTTTTTTACCTTCTACTAAATTGTTAAGAACTTTTTTTAGCTCATCCATATGTACTCTTATCTGTTCCTTTGTATCTATATCTCTTATTGTCAGTGTATCGTCATCCATGGTATCGTAATCGATGGTTAAACAGTAGGAAGTTCCTATCTCATCATTCCTTGCATAACGTTTGCCTATAGAACCGCTCTTCTCCCATTTAGCTCTGAAATCATCTCTAAGTAGGTTGAAAACTTCTCTAGATTTTTCAGGTAGACCATCTTTTCGAACCAGAGGGAATACTGCGACCTGATATGGTGCTAATTTGTCTGGGACTTCAAACCAGTCTTTATCTCCTAGATGATATCCTCTATCTAGAAGGGCCCAAATATTTCTATCAAGACCAAAGCTGAGTTCCAGTACATGGGGCATCTTTCGCCCCTCATCTGTAGGTATACTCATCTTCTGTCCAGATTCATCTTCGTGTTTCTTAAGGTCATATTCACTTCTGTAATGAAGTCCTGAGACTTCTTTCCAGCCGCCTAACGAATCAAAATTGACCTCTATATCAAAATGTATCTTGTTGTAGAATGCTTTTTCATCTTCAGAAAGTTCTCTCAATCTTACGTCTTCTGGGTCAAGGCCCATAACTGATGTGTAAAATTCATACATCTTAGCAAGATGCAGTAGATAAAATGTTTCAAGATCTTCCAATTCACCGATATTTACCTTTTCAGCTTCTTCCCAACCAGCCCTTTTTACATTGAGCACAACATCATCTAGTTCCTCATACTCTTTATCAAATACATCGTCGTGAAGACCTGGGACGAAGAATATCTGCAGTTCAGCTTGTATGAACTCTCTGAGACGGTAAACACCCTGTCTTGGAGATATCTCATTCCTGAAAGCAGTACCTATCGTAGCTAATCCTAAAGGCATCTTCTTTCTGTTAGCCCTGTACTCTCTTTTGAAATTGATATAAGTACCTTGAGCTGTTTCCGGTCTCAAGAAACCAGTCCTATCTCCTGTTGGACCAATATCAACAGAAAACATCATGTTGAAATCTTCAGGTTCACCGAAATCTCCACCACAATCTGGGCATCTGATGTCTAATTCTATTACTTTTTCTTTAACATCTTCCTTGCCCATCCATTCAGCGTTTTCACCTATCTCTTCTTCTATTATATGATCTCCTCTAAACGAGGATCCACATCGTTTACATTTTATCAATACGTCCGAAAAATGATCTACATGACCCGATGCATCCAAAACTCTATGAGGAAGTATATTTGGAGTATAGATCATGTGATAATTTTCATGCAGTCCTAGAAAGTAATTCTTCCATTCTCTTTCCCAATTGTCTTTTAACTTTGCTCCAAGATGACCGTAATCATAAAATCCTGCCTCACCACCATAGATCTCCGATGACTGCCAGATAAAACCTCTTCTACGGCACAGGGATTCTAGTTCGTCCTTGTCAACCATCGTAAAACCTCATACAATAGTTGAGACTAGATCAAGCTCATAGACCATAGCTTCTAATCGATCCATTTCGTCTGTTATCGGAAGCTGGCCATAATCATTTCTTGCCATCAATCTAGCTGCTTCAGAAACAGTCGTTTGGTCATAGATAGCTAATGGGTCCTTGACCATCGCTTCTTTCACTGATATCTCCGGGAGCTCTATCTTGGACTCTTCATAATAAAGTTTCATAATATTTTTCAGCCCCTGCCATGACCAATTATCCTCATCATCACCTAGACCTAATTCAGATATCACGATTTCACCGTTCACTTCAGTAAGATTGAAAAGATCTCTATCAGTGATTATACCTGTTAAAGTTGTATCTTCATCCACTACAGGAAATGCATACAAGTTAGTAAGCTTCATCATCTGTAATGCAACTTTGATCGGTGTTCCTTCATATACCGGTATACAAACGTGGTTTGTCACCTCACCAATAGGTGTATCAATACCTTTTTCTTCGATATAATCAAGCATATCTGCTGTAGTTATTATTCCTATACATTGATTGTCTTTATCAACTATAGGTATGTAATGAAGGTCTTCTTCTACAAATAATTCTGCGGCTTCATCGATATCAGTATCCTGAGTTAATGAAGGATAATTCTTTCTATAAATTAAAGCTAGTTGATCTTCTTCCGGTTGATCAAAGAAATCCTTCCGAGTTACGAATCCACGGAGTTCTTTTCCCTTTACTACAGGCATTCCCGTTAGCTTATTTTTAACCATTTTATTGATAGCTTCAGTTCTATTTCCTGGCAAATCAACTACTATCGGATCTTTTGTCATATAATCTTTAACTAATATATTTGCACACATTTACTACTCCTCCTGAATCTTAATAACCATCACAGGGCACTTACCATTATGGATAACTTTTTCAGCAGTACTGCCCATCAGTAATTTAGTTATTCCAGATCTTCCGTGAGTACCCATAACGATGATATCTTGCTTTCCTGATTCTTCAATAATTACTTCAGCGGGATGACCATCAACGATACTCTTTTCTATCTCTATCCCCATATCATCTGCTCTTTCTTCGATCTCATCCAATATGTTGTTACCTTCAGCTTCCATGTAGCCCCTTAGTGTAGTGATCAACTCGTCGGGTGGAACATCTGCAAAAGTTGATGTATCTACAACAAACAACAATTTCACTTTAGCTCCAAGTAATCTTGCTAATGAAAGTCCTTTATCAACTACTATATCGTTACTCTTTGAACCATCCGTAGGTATCAATATTCTTTTGTATTGTTCCATATTACCACTCTACCACTTTGATTATATCTTTAGGAGTCATCTTGGTAACTACCTGGTAAGCAGGGTCACCCTTTCTATATTTCAATACTAGATATTTCTCCTTCTCTTCCTGGGTATCACCTAATTCATAAGGAAGATTTAAACGTTTTCTTGGATTCCATGTGCTCATCATCAAAATATCTTCAGCATCTACTATCCCGTTCATTCTAGATACCCTGTAAGCTGTCTCCATCTCACTGAACATATCAGGGTTGCAGATCATCGCATTATCTGTACCTAACGATAGATTTATTCCTACATCCAGCATTTGAGGAATATCTGGGATCTTTCCGAAGAACAAATTTGATCTCGGACATATAACTACAGGCACATCTTCCTCAGCACATCTTTCTAAATCTTCTCGGCTCGCTTCTATCATATGCACTAGATGATGGACTCCTAATTTCAATACTTCATCTATAGGCTCTCTGACATCTTCAGAACAGTGCAGAGCAAACGGTTTTCCTCTTTTCCTCGCACTATCAGATACTTTTTTGATCTGTGTCTTGTCCCAGTCACGGTAGGCACTAAGTCCTATACCGTGAGCCATGGATAATATACCATTCAATTCCCAACCATCAAACTTCCTGTTCATAGGTCTTGATAGTATCCTTGGTCTTATCTTATCTCCAAATTCCCCAAGAACATTTTGTAAAGGTTGTAGACCATTTATACCCCCCTCTCTAAAATCGATCATCTCAGTTACCCCGTATTCTACCATCTCCCCAAAATAATCCTTTATCGCTGGAATCATCTTTTCATTGGTTGCTTCTGACAAAGCTTTTTCTTTTAAACCACCCGGTCCAACCACTTCTTCGATGGTACCGTTAGGGGCTTCCTCGACAACTGAATCACCTACATGTGTATGAGCGTTATAAAATGAAGGTATTATTATCGCTTTTTCATCACCTTCGTCGCTTCCTTCCTCAAATTCAATTATCTCGTCTTCTTCAACTACAACACTCGCCTGTACGAAGCCTTCTTCCTTTAGAAAGGGTCCATTGTAACTTTGCATCCTTTACACCAATACATCAATTCCTACATAATCTTTGGTTTTCATTATAATAGGTTTCCATCTTCGTCCCATACATAAACGTTTCCATCTTCTGACTCAGCCACGACCATATCCTGTCCGCTTATCTTTCCAACGGCTACTCCACCGACACCACCTTCAGGTTCTTTAGCAACCCAAAGGATCTCTCCTGATTCGTCCCAAACGTAAACTCTGCCATCTGCTGAACCTGCAACTACAACTTCATGATCCCCTAGCGTACCTACTGTCACGCCGTATACCTCTCTTAAAGGTTCAGTCCCTATCCATATTAAACGGCCGTAAGCATCCCACATGTAAACATTTCTATCTGACGAACCTGCAACTACGACTTGATAACCAGCTATCTCACCTATATCTACACCGTTAACATCATCACCGGCTTGTTCTACAGCCCAAAGCAAATTTCCAAATTCATCCCAAACATAAACCTTGCTGTCTCCTGAACCTGCTGCGACAACATCTACACCTCCCAGCTTACCGATGGCAACACCTATAACAGAAAAATCAGGGTCTTCAGCTTTCCAGAGTAAATTACCATCTTTATCCCAAACGTATACATTAAGAGCAGCACCAACAACCACATCTTTCTTTCCTAATTTACCGATAGCCACTCCTCTGACTTCACTCTCTGGTTCTTCTCCCACCCATATCTGAGTCCCCATATCATCCCAAACATATACTTTGTTATCAAGAGAACCTGCAGCTATTACATTCTTATCTCCAAGCTTTCCAACTGCAACACCACCTATTCCAGTGGTTGGACCAGCCCCTTTCCATAAAAATTCTCCATGACCTAAGCTTCTTAAAATAACAGAAACAATATCTATACGGTTTGCGATTCTATCATAAACTATCCTAGCATTCTCACGGATCCTTTCTTTATCATTTCCCATAGCACCAATAAGAGCCGGAACTATCTTTTTGGGCTTCTTAACACCCGCCTTAGTCAATTTGTCGATAGCCTCTTCTCTCTTGGATTTCCAAAAACTACCTAACTGACTGATCAAATCGTCTGTAGAGACCATCAGAGCAGTATAACTCTTATATAAAAAAAATTTTTCCTAAAAAATCATACTTTGGATGGCAATCTGTGATAAAATCTTTAAAATATACGAAAGATATAATTGATACACTCCATTTATGTGAGATACGATGGAAGAGATTTGGACAGAAAAATACAGACCTGAAAAGATCGATGATATATTTGGTCATGACATGGTCAAGCAGAAACTAAAAGCCTACGTGAAAAAACAGAGTATGCCGCATCTCTTATTTTCAGGGCCTGCAGGTTCCGGAAAGACAACATCTGCAATCTGTTTAGCTAAAGAGATGCATGGTGATGGATGGAAAGCCAATATGAAAGAGATGACTTCTAGTAGAAGAGGTATACAGGTGATAAGGGAAGATATCAAGGAATTCGCAAGGAGCAGGACTTTGGACGAGAAAGGTTTCAAGATCATATTCATGGATGAAGCTGATGAATTGACCAGTGATGCACAATCAGCTTTTAGAAGAACTATGGAAAAATTCTCTGAAAACTGTCGATTTATATTGTCATGTAACTCTCCATCTAAGATCATAGATCCGATAAGGTCTAGGTGCGCTGAATTTAGGTTCAGACGTTTGAAAAAAAACCTTGTGAAGAAATGGATAAAAGAAATCACTGAAGAGGAAGAATTGGAAATCACTGAAGATGCTGTTGAAATATTGGTCAGATTTTCAGACGGTGATCTAAGGAAATGTACCAACATAATACAGACCGCGGCATCTGACTCAGATAAAATTACCGAATCTCTAGTTAAAGAAATAAACGAATTGACGAAAACTGGTGATGTTAAAAATATGATTTTGGAAGCATCTAAAGGTAATTTCATGGATGCAAGAGATAAACTAGATGAACTTTTAATTGAATACGGATTATCTGGTGAAGATGTTGTACTGCTTATCCATGATGAGATTTACGATATACCTATGACAAAAAAGACTAGAGTCAATCTAGTCAAAAAATTAGGTGACACTGAAAGAAATATCGTCGAAGGTGAGAACGATAGGATCCAACTTGAAAATTTTCTTTCAAAACTTTCTGTTAGATTATGATTTTAGTTCATGATAATTGAAAACAAGAATTAATTAAGTAAATATCGCCATATAATAGCTTGAGGAAAAGTAACAAAGATAAAATGTGGGACACAGTAAAACCCTATTCCACAACCTCTTTTTTATTTGGAGTTTTACAATTATATTATTGCGCTGATAAATACATCTAAATTTTAACTGATCAATTTATTTTACCAATCCTAAAAGTTCATATTTTTATCATTAGAGTAATTTGATAATAAGATACGGAGGTATATTTATAAGACAGGCTAAGGATTGTAGAATAAATTGAAAAAATATATAGTGTGTTTATACTTGTATGAATTGAAAAAATATCAAATTAATCTGACCATGAAGGATGAAAAAATGAGTAAGTTCTTGATTTTCCTAATAACGTTTGTAATTATGGCAACCTTGGTCACATCTGGAATAATGATCGTTATCGACCAATTCATCAATTATAAGTTCTTCCAAATAGACTGGTTAATAATCATAGTTTTATCTGTTACCATAACCGTTTTCACCTTTGGAAGTTGGTATATCAAAGGGGAAGACGAGTGAATGACTAAAGTTTATCTCTGAATAGGAGCAAACTTTCTAACTATTATTAATTTATATCATTTCTTTCGACTTTCAAAAAAATTAATAACGCCGAGAGAGGGATTCGAACCCCCGAGGTGCAAAGCACCACGAGATGTCTGGTCCCGATGAGGGAACTCCAATCTCGCGCCTTACCAGACTGAGCTATCTCGGCTTTTTGATGTGAAAATATCTAGCTTCAAGCCGGTATCAAACTAGGATACCAACGACATTTGTGAGTATAAATAACTCATATTTAACTTATTTCCATCCTCTTGGATATTCACCAGACGGATGGAATACCCTATCTGTTTCCACAACTAGGCCTTCTTCCATTTTCATAATACTTTCTGCACTATATACTGCTTCACCCACAGCTATCCCTTCACCTTTCTGAGATATCATGCCGACTGTCTGACCTTCTTCAAATTCTTCCATCTCTATTATCCCAGGAACAGCAAGATCTGCACCGTTCAATAGTGCTCCAGCAGCTGTATCTTTTACTCTAATCTTTGGAAATACATCGAATGCCTTTTCATAAGGTAATAGTATCTTTTTCAATGGCTCTTGATCTCCCTTTTTATAATATTCCAAAGCATCCCTCACATCTTGAAGTGTATGACATCCATCTTCATAAAAACCTCCAGAAACTGTTCTCCTCAATTCCATCATATGTCCACCTACTCCAAGGCTTTTTCCTATATCTTTACAAAGGGTTCTGATGTAAGTACCTGATTCACACTTCACTCTAAATAAATACTCTTGACCATAATGATCTAACAGTTCTAATTCATAGATCTCTCTAACCCGTCTTTTTCTTTTCACTCCTGACCTTACTGGCGGCATCTGATATATCTCACCAGTATATTCATCAAAAATTCCTTTCACATCACTAGAATTCACATTACCATGAAATCTCATTGCTGCTACGTATTCTTTCGGTACTGTATGTAAAAGGTCCATCAATCTGACAGAATACCCTATACCCATGGGCAAAACTCCTGTCACATTTGGATCTAAAGTTCCACTGTGACCTGCTTTCTCGTCGAACATCCTCTGAACCCATGAGGACACCTGATGGCTAGTAGGGCCTGATGGTTTATCTAAAATAATGATGGATCTAGGTATCAAATCCCCAACTGATCTTTTATGAGTATACTCACCCCATTTAGAAATATTACTCTTCTTTTCTTTAACAAAATTCATCTCCTGCACCCTCCATTATCTCTTCTACTATCTCTTCAGGATTATTTTCTTCTGAACTTATGACTAAATCATAAAATGATGTATCGTTTATATCGATATCGTAATATTCCTTGTACCGATTTTTCTCGCTGGCCTCTCTCTTTTTTACTCTATCCTTCAAATCTTTTATTTCATCTTCTGAGTAGTTTTCCCTTTCTGCTATCCTTCTTACCCGAGTATCCAAACCTGCTTCGATCCAAACCTTAAATGCCTCTTTATCGGACCTATTCATCAGATGACCAGTCAACCTAGCTTCCAAAATCATTCCTGGTTCAGCAGAATTAATCATCCTGTCATCTACTTTCTTATCGATCGCTATATTATTTTCAGCAAGTTCACCAAACTCTTCCAAAGTCATATCCCTTTCTTCAGCCATCTGCCTAAAAAATTCTCCTGAAGAAGCCATCTCCATTCCGGTTTTCTCAGCTAAAAGATTAGATGCTGTAGTCGTACCACTGCCTGGAAGACCACTAATAGTTATAATAATATTTTGAAAAGGGTTTTTTGTGTCTAAAGTTCATCCTCCTCCTCTTCTAATTTATCTTTGAAATCATACCATTTCAGCAGAACCATGAAGACTTGACCCAATGGTATCGATATCAGCATATACACACCTATCCACTGTGGAAACGGAACAAAACAAGCTTCTATCAAAGGCTCGTTAAAACTTGCGTTCAAAGCCCATGGTACTGAAAATGATGTATTTGGAAGTTCAGATGTAAACATCCATATCCAACCAAATATAGAAATTACTACCACCATGGTAAATACCATTGACTTCAACTGATCCTTCATCTGACCCATAGATAATTTATTTATTTCTGCTTGTTGATCTTGAAGTTTATTGAGTTTGGTCTGTTTATTGGCCTTCCTCGCTTCCATCATCTCCTTTCTAAAGGCATTGCTTATCTTTTGATTTTTAGCCATCTCCACCCAGTCCATGAAGAATTCACGAACAGTAGTAGAGAAAGCTATCATTATCGTACCGGCCAAGATAAGAGTTAAAACTGGATAGTTTCCACCGAATCCTATCAGCGGATAGAGAGCTTTTCCAAGATATCCACCAAACTGATATCTCAAGTCTGGATCGATGAACATCATCAATACGATCATTCCAAGGAAAATATAGATAAATCTCCTCAGATCAAATATTTTATTTTGTGATTGGGAAGAAGATTCTTCCCCAATATCCTCATTTTCTTCTTCTGCCACTTATTACACCTCAATGTTATTGATTTCCGAAGAAATCTCTCAGTACTGGATGCATCTCCATCATCTGTTCTTTACCCATTTGTTCATACAATTGAGTCAGAATACTTACAGCTAGGAATAAACTAGTACCACTAGTCTGTCCAACAGTACCCAGCATGTTTGCAGACGCAGCTAGAGCTCCTATAAAGAAGCCGCTGAAGTTAGTAATAGTTGGAATATATCTTTCCAACACCTTACGTAATACACGAGGATCTCTTCTAAATCCTGGTATCTGCATACCACTGTCCTGGATCTGATCCGCGACTGATGCGGCATCCATATTTGTAGTCTTGATCCAGAAATTAGCAAAGAGTACAGCAAATACCACCATGAAACCAAAGTGGGCGATAACATGCATTATAACTTGGAATTTGGTGTGCGTTACCCCACCTTGAGTTAATAAGTATGAATATTTATCAGAAATTAACGGCAGCAACCACTCTTGTATACCTTTTATCCTCGATATATACCATGCACCACCACCTATAGCTTCGGTGCTACCAGCATTATACATGCCGATCCACCATTTCCCTCCTATCAGTGGGAAGTTCACCAATGCATCGTTCGTGTAGAATAACATCGCAAACAGGTTGATGTTAGCTAACAGTGCAGATACGAGTATAACTGGCAGCACAGATGAATAGATTAATTTTAGTGGGTACCTGCCTCTAGCACCCCGTGCTCTTCCATGTGAAAGCGGAAGTTCTACTCTCGTAGCCTGTACATAGGCGACTATCAGGAAAATCACGATAGTTGCCACTAACGCTATCACAGGATTGGGATTTTTGATCAGTATCGTCTCTAATTGACCTCCTGAAAGCTGACTAGCTGAACTATGTTGAATAAGATGGATAGTTTTTGGAATAGTCCCTCCAGGGATACCATTTTGATATGGTTCCCAATTAAACGTACCCTGGAATATACCTTGGGCTACACCAGCGACGATGAAAAGACTTATACCGCTACCGATTCCCCATTTTGAAACTACCTCATCCATTAAAAAGATAAGATACGAACCTATAGCTATCTGAGCCACGATAAGTATCCTGGCCATAAGTAAACCTTGACCAGATACAACTCCACCCATAGTAGAAATAAAGGTTGGATCAGGTTCTAGATATCCAAATACTTGTGGAACTGCCTGGACGAATATCATAACGATAACTAAGAATTTTTGAGTATTTTGATATACAGCTTTATCTTCTGGATCCTTCATATCCAGATTTATAATGTCAGCTCCATTGAAAAGCTGCATCATAATAGAAGCATTAACGATAGGAGATATACCTAGATGGACTATAGAACCACTAGCACCTGCAAATATCGCTCTAAATTGAGCAAATAAATCCATCGACTCTGACAAACCATAAACAGTAACATTTGTCATCGAAAAATACACTACAAGAATTAAAATCAGCCATAGCATCTTTCTCCTGAAGTGAACGTGTCCTTCAGGCTTTTTAACGGCTGGCATCCTAGTTGTAATCGGTTTTAATTTATACAGTAGGCTCTTTTTGTCCTTCTTAGCCATCTCCTATTCACTCCTAATTTATTCACTAATAATTTCTCCACCAGCTTCCTCGATCTTTTTCTGAGCGTTATCACTAAATGAAGAAACTTTAATTTTCATCTCTTTTGTTGCTCTTCCTTTACTTAAAAGCTTGTCAAAACCAGCCTCGCTAAGATCTACCTCGTAGGTATCTCCCTCTTTGATGGCTAGTCCAGCTTCTAATAGCTGGTCTAAATTCTCTTCAACTTGATATATATTGATTACTTCTGTTTCTTCAGTCAGACCTTGTGGTCTTGTGAATCCCTTAGGACCAAAGTAATCTTTATCTTCTTTTACAAGTGATTTAATCTTATGCTTATTTAGACCTGCTTTGCCTCGACCGCCACGTTCACCTGCACCTCTTCCGGCTTTGGTGCCGCGACCGTGAGACCTCGAACCTCTATATTTCTTCGTCTTTTTCTTACCCATGTATATCACTCTTCTTGTACATATTGTGGGCCTAACATTCTCTGAAGAAGCTCATTAATTTCTTGGCTTCGATACCCCAAAGAGCCACCCGTCTTATAAGGTTTTTTAACGCTTTTATAGCCACCTCTAGGTGGGTGTAACCTAAACAAATTCTTCAGGCCCTCTACTTCATCGAGTTTTACCTCTTCTGAAAGAACGCCTTCTGCGAAATCATCAACATTATCATAAGAAGTTTCATCTTTAATCGTTTTTTCAACATTACCATCTAATGTAGATCTGTACTCGATCAGTTTTGTTAGAGTTTTTTTATCTACTTCACCCCATGTGATCACATCTTTAATTTTGTTTAACATACCTTTATGTGCATCATCTTCTGGAACTATTGTACAGTGATTCACTTTATTAATTCTCAATTTATTCAAAGTGTCCTCAACCTTGATTGATTTAGATCTAGGACTTCTTATTCTCAAAACAGCATACATTAGTTACCACCTTGTTCAGTAGACGCTTCTTTTATCATTCCTTCTATTATTCCTAGTTCCTCTGCTTGATCCTCTCTAACACGCATCTTAGAGGTATTCTTCATCGCATCGAACACTGCCAATGCATAATTTACTGTAGTTTTAGTGTGTCCTTTTGAGAATCCCCATATATCTTTGATTCCAGCCCTTTCAAGTATAGATTTAGCTGTATCGCCTACAGCTAACCCTACACCACTTGGTGCTGGCTTGAACTCAATATTAACCGATCCTGCTTTACCTTGGATTTCAAATGGTATTGTATGTGGTTCTCCACATCCGCACTTAAATGAACCGCAGCCACGTCGGATCCTAACTATATTCAATTTTGCATTATCCATGCACTTCCTAATAGTTGGACCAACTTCTTTACCTTTAGCGGTTCCAACACCAACATATCCATTCCTATTTCCTACAACAGTAGTTACGGTAAATCTAACTCTTCTACCTGAGTCAGTCATTCTCTGAACCATATTTACATCTAAAACATCATCGTCCAGATTAGGCAATAAAGCATCGATGATTTCAGGTTCCCTCAATGGTAACCTACTTGCTAGGGCTTCCTCCATAGATTGGATTTCACCACGTTTAACTTTCCTTCCCAATCTTGTTTTGGGTTCCCAATGATTCATTATAATTCCTCCAGTTTAGATTTAACTTCGTTAAAGTTATCAACTGTTTCTTCATCTATATGTTCTCCCTCGACCCTTTCCTCTTCTGGTAATATACTTGGATCATGAGGAATTTCTATCCCTGCATCTAACATACCGTTGAGTGCAGAGAAAATCTTACCACCCTTTTCAGGATGATTCAAACCTATATCAAGAACTGCTTCGTCGATACCTTTCTTTAATGCTTTTTTACCAGCAAGGTATCCAACTAAATAGCAGGCTGGTATATTATTGCCGTATCCTTTCCAGCCAAATTCTTCTAGATGTTTGCTGGTAGCTACGGATTCTACTTCATCTCCTTCTGGGTGATAATCAATGAATTGAACTTGAATACCTTTATTTGAGAGCCTTACAACAGCTCTTATCTTACCAGATTTAAGCAGCCTAAGACGTTGTCTGTAATCTGTTATTCCCTCTTTTCTTCTTTTCAATTTCATCTTGTATCTTGGTCCTTCTGCCATGGTTATTCACTCTCTTTTTTTGATTCATAATCTTCATCTATATATCCTTCCATCTTTAAGTGAAGGATTAAATCAGATCTATCTTCAAAGGTTCCACCTTTAGCTTTATTATAGAATTTTCTGTACACAGTCTTATCTATATGTCCTTCATCTCTCAAGTGTCTCAACTCTTTCCTGATTGATCTTATCCTCTTTTTCCAACTCTCTTTAGAGGATTTCCTAGCTGTTTTCTTACCTTTACGTTTTCCGTGTCCTTTTCTTCTTCCTTTCTTTTTTTGTTCTTTAGTATGTCTAGTCCTTGCCCTGGAATTCCCTTTCTTTGGTTTCTTTTTGATCACATCTCTATTGATAAGTTTAACTATCTCTTCCCTAGTAATAGCTTCGACTACTTCATCAAGCATGGTATCGTCAATCCATACTCTATCTTTACCACACTTCATGATGTCTGCTGCCAATCTTTTTTGATATTTAACATCCATAGTGAACACCTTATGATCTATTTAATATACGAATATCTAATTCATCAGCTTTATCTTCGATAGATATCCTTTTTCTCATCCCGACAGAATGTGCGATTCTTATCGCTTCAGTCTCAGGATCTATATCATCAAGATCATCGGGATTATGTACCAATACCTCTTCAAAACCAGAAGGATGAAGCCCTCTGACTTTCTTTGGTGATCGATACCCTATCGAAACTGTATTAGGCCTGTATTTTAAATTTTGTCTTGCTTTCGAATGGGTACCTTTTGGTTTTCTCCAAGTACCTTTATCTATCTTCTTATATCGGAACCATTCCTGACGAGCAAAGTCTGGCCTCTTTTTCTTCTCTTCTTCTCTCTTCTTTAGTAATCTTCTTTTCTCTTCGTCAAGAGTTGGTTTCTTTTTAACTTCGTAATCTTCTTCATCTGTCATCTATGACACCTCGTAATTATCTAATTGGTTTTCCCGCTTTTTCAACAATATAAATTCCGTCCTGGAATACTCTTGGATCTGTGCCCTGTATCCTCGTTGTTAACTCTATGTTGGCTGCTGTTTGAGCAACCTCTTCTTTATTAGGACCATTTAATATTATTTGGTCACCTTTAATTTGTGCATTGGTATCACCGAGTATTTGAGCTTTTCTAGGTTTTGATTCACCGATGAAGTTCTCTATTACTACCTCATTTCCTTCAACTCTAACCTTTACCGGAAAGTGAGAGTAAATAATTTTCAATTTGTACTCATAATCCTCTTGAGCACCTTCAATCATATTTCTCAAATGAGAGGTGTATGTTCCTAGTAAAGCCTTCTCTCTCTTAGTTGGCTCTATTGCGCTCAAGGTGATATCATCATCACCTATTTCAATCTTTATTACAGGATTATCAAACACTTTATTCAAATCACCGTTTTCACCTGATACTGTGATCTGATCATCCTTTCTCGAAACGGTCACGTTTTCTGGTATCTCAACTTTTTCTTCTAATTTTGCTGCTACTGGCATAAATAACCCCTCAGTAAACGTATGCTAATAATTTACCTCCGATACCCTTATCCTTAGCCTCAGAATGGGACATTACACCTTGATTCGTAGTCATGATCAAGGCTCCGAAATCCTGAGCAGGCAGGTATCTTGATTCATAATCATCGATATCAGCCAAACCAATCGACCATCTAGGTTTTATAACCTTACATTTATTGATATTACCGTTCAATACAACTTTGTATTTTCCTCCCTTCCCATCTTCTACAAATTCAAATCTTTCTAGATAACCTTTTTTCTGCATTACCCTTAAAACTCTGCCGATCAGTTTAGAGGCTGGACTAACAACACACTCTAATTTACCGCCTTGTTCTGCGTTATTTATCTTTGATAAAGCATCATTTAGTGGATCGTACTTCATTTGTATCACCTCATGAATATTTCTCAAAACCTAGGTCTTCTGCTATTTCACGGAAACATTGTCTACATATATGAAGACCATATCTCCTGATTATTCCTCTTTTTCTTCCACAACGTCTGCAACCTTCTTTCCTGCCAAAATCTTTATCAGGCTTCATTCTTCAAGCACCTCCACATCAAATCTATCTTCAATATACTCGATTGACTCATCTATTGATAATTGATGATGCTGTGGTATGTGTTTGGGTCTTTTCTTTCTCTTCTTTACTCTAACCCCTTTCCTAGCCATCTCAACCGATATATCCATACCAAATATGCCGATATTAGGATCGTAGCTCATACCTTCGAAATCAGTATAATCTGATATTCCAAAGGAAAAGTTACCGTGATCATCAAAATTCTTTTTGTACAACATACTCTCTTTAACCCAGAATGCTTTTTCTAGGAATTCTTCAGCCTCATCGCCTCTTAATGTAACTCTACAGGCTATCGGCTCATTTTGTCTTATTCCAAAATCGGCATTTGTTGTTTTTGCTTTGCTTTCTACCGGTTCTTGACCTGTTAACATTTCAATAACTTGGAAACCTTTTCTCAACTGTTCCCCACCTTGGCCAACACCGATATTTACTACACATTTAACGATCTGAGGTTCTCTCATAGGATTATCATAATTCATATGATGCCCACCTCAGGTATCTTGATAACTGGTTTATCAGTTCCAACCATGAACACATAATCTTCAACAGTAGATTTCTCTGATTCAAAATGCACTAAATTAGGTTGTGGTCCTTTAACAACCTCATATTCCTCTATTGTGCCTATCTCACCGATATGTCTACCACCTGTAATCATTGCCATACTGCCTTCTAAGAACTCATAACGCTCCATAACCTTCTGCTCTGGAACAGATATTTTTAGCACATCTTTTGTATTATATTTTCCAGCATCTTCATCTTGGAAATTTCTTCCATCGTGTAGGTTATATTGAGTAACACCATCTTTCAAGGTGGTTTTACCGATGACTTTACATAATTTCCAATGTTGTTCGTCTTCTTCTATCGGTAATAGTTTGATTTTACCTCTCTGGTCAAAGAGTACACGATAATGCTCGTCTAAATCAACTAATGATATGATATCCATTAGACCAACAGGAGCTTTATGATTTGTTTCTGGAACTCCGTCAACGTGAACTTTTCTTTCACCTATTGCTATCCTAGCCTCTCTTGAGGAATTAGTGTATTTCAATAGGTCTCTCAGTATCACTACTAACGGTACACTTCTATCGTTTGGATGAGCTCCAGAAGTCATTCTAGGTGCCCAAAAACCATCTTTAGTGGGTAATCCCCATTTTTCTGTTGGTGCTCCGTATCTTTTATTATGTCTCTTCATTATTTACCCTCCTCGTTCATACTTTCTA
>CAZEXI010000029.1:18626-26697 GCA_964516805.1 uncultured Thermoplasmata archaeon | reverse complement strand
TAACATCCTTTGCAGAGACCCAATCAGATAACTCGCCTGTTAATTTCACACCGACTATCTCAGGATATTTTATTGTCAAAGGTTCACCGGCCATAGCTGATGCGACATCTAGTCCTCCCATTCCAATAGCTATCATTCCTACACCACCCGCTGTAGGTGTGTGACTGTCGCTTCCAACTAAAGTTTTACCTGGTCTTGCAAATCTTTCTAAATGCAGTTGATGGCATATCCCATTACCTGGTCTAGAAAAATATAATCCGTATTTTTGAGCGATAGTTTGTAAAAATCTGTGATCATCATGGTTTCTGTAATCCGTACCTAATGTATTATGGTCTGCATAACTAACACTTAAATCCGTTTTAACTCTAGGTATATCCATGGCTTCAAATTCTAAATAAGCCAGGGTACCCGTAGCATCCTGTGTTAATGTTTGGTCTATTTTTATACTGACGTCACTCCCTGGTTCCATATTCCCTTCCACCACATGGGTTTCAAGGACTTTTTCTGCAAGGGTTTTTCCCATCTTATCTCCTCTCGTATTGTAGTCATTTTGGCATTGTCAGAATATATATAAAACTATCCCATTTATTTAGATAAGTGGTGCACAATATATATAAATCCGTTAAAAATATATAGTTTAAATAACTTAAACAAAATGATGTATCATCTAAAATGTAAATACATGATGTATTCCGATGATAAATTCATAATCGGTGAAGGTAGAGTTAAATTATTAGAGTTGATCCAAGAAAAAGGAAGTATATCTTCTGCTGCAAAAGAGATGAACATGGCTTACAGGCATGCATGGGGTGAGATAAAGGATATCGAGGAAAGTACTGGAAAAGATATACTTACAAGTACAAGGGGAGGAGAAAAAAAAGGCGGATCAGAATTGACAGATTTTGCACAGGAATTACTGGAAGAGTATGAGGATTTGAAAGAGGAACACGATGAAACTGTTTACAGAAAACCATCGTTAACTGTTGATGGTTTGATAAAAAAAGATAATAAGATTCTTTTGATAGAAAGAAAAAACCCACCTTTTAAAGGGATGTTTGCTGTTCCAGGTGGTTTTGTTGAATATGGTGAACCGGTCGAAAAAGCAGTTGTTAGAGAGATAGAAGAAGAAACGGGATTGAAAACTGAGATAAAAGAATTGGTTGGAGTTTATTCTGATCCAGAAAGAGACCCAAGGGGCCATACAATTTCATCCGTATACCATTTAAAACCAGTTGGTGGAGAATTAAAAGGTGGGAGTGATGCAGAAAAAGCGAAGTATTTTGATATCAACGACCTTCCTGAGTTAGCCTTTGATCATAAGAAGATAATAAATGATTTTTTAGAATTTTCTGGTGATTAATCGATATCTAACGTCCGTACCGTCTAGAGCATCGACTAGATCTTCGACTATTTCACCGTACTCTTGAGCGTCTTCATACTCCTGCATAAAATCGTACTCTCCCACAACAGGATCGAAGCCAATTTCCTTCATCCTTTTGATTATGACCATGGGATCCGTTCCAGAACTCTTGAAATAAAGCTCCAAATACAGTTTCATATGGCGTTGAAATCTATAAAATTATAAAATTATTTTGGTTATACACGTAAATATCTAGAATTAGAAAGATTTATACCACTCATCTAAAGTCGCTAAATGAAGATGAATAAAAGAGAACAGAGAAAAGTAGCTCTAGAACGGATCGATGTTTTGTTCGAAGAAGCACAGAAAGCAGCGTTAGATGATAGATTAGACCTATCCGATCGTTACGTAAGATTGGCTAGAAAGATTGGGATGAGATACAATGTTACAGTTCCATCCGAGTACAGAAGAAGATACTGTAAAAAATGTTATTCTTATTTATATCCTGATAAAACATGCAGGGTAAGAGTTAAAAATGGTATGTTAGTAAGTAGATGTAATAACTGCGGAACTATAAACAGATTTAAGTTCAAGTGAACAAGAGTTGGATATTATGGATAGAGACGAGATAAGAAATATTGGAATGGATATTAAAGCCATCGTCAGGATCGGTAAGAAAGGAATCAATGAGTCTATGGTGGATGAAATAAATAGGCTTTTAGAGGATAAAGAGATAATAAAAATTAAGGTGTTAAGGAACAATCCCATCCAGGACATAGATGAAACATCTCAGATCCTAGAAGAAAAAACGATAGGTGAAGTGGTCGAGACAAGAGGAAAAACGATCCTGATGTATTACGAAGAATAAACTTTTTTCAATTTAATATCATAGGCCATATGGTCCATAGTGGCCGAGTAGGTTCTAACCTTTCTTGAATTGATTATTTGTGCTCTATATCCATGTGAATCAATTTTGTCTAGGATCTCTTTTTTTGAGTTTTCTATATCTTTTGCTTCTATTATCTCGTAATAGTTTATAATTGCTTCTTGGTCTACAGAATCAACAGCATCATCTATGAAATCTTTAGAAGAATGTGGGAGATTCATGATGACCCTATCGACAGTGAATCTTCCTGCGATCTTTTTTGCATCTTCATTGTAAGGGATAATTTTATCTTCAACATTGTTTCGTTCGATATTATTTTCTAGAAGTTCGTAGGCCTCTGGATTTATGTCAACGCTGTGTATCTTTTCAACCTCTTTATTTTTAACTATCAATATGCTGTATGGCCCGACTCCTGCAAACATATCGAGAATTTTTTCATCTTTTTTGACCTGCTGGACCACCCTCCATCTTTCTGTAGCTAATCTTGGTGAAAAATATGCTTTACTCACATCTACTTCGAATTCAGCACCATATTCTTTGTGTATAGTTTTTGTCTTCATCTCACCGGCTATATTATTGACTTCTCTTACTCTGAATTCTCCACTTACACCTTTGTCTTCAAGGACTGTAGTTACGTTTTTGTGAGCTTGAAGGATCGCTGAACCTATCTCTTCTTTGTAAGATTGTAACGAATCAGGTATCTTTATTACTGCTATATCACCTATAATTTCATAACTTGATGGTAGTTTTTCTTTTAGATCAGCTGGGACTTCAGCGATTTCTGTATAATCTGTTTCTTTTTTATCACGGATATCCAGGTCTCTATCGAGTAAAGGGTAGTCAAATTCACTCCCTGGATCCTCTTTTACTGGTATCAGGAGTGAATCATCTTCTGATGAAATCTTCGCTTCTTTATACAGTAGATTTCTTTCCAAAAGCTTATTTCTTACCTTTTCTCCTTCATGTTTAGGAACTTTCAAGCAAAGCATGTTCAAGAGGTATATTGTATGGGAGAATTAATATTCATCGGTTTAGGACTGTACGACGAGAAGGATATAAGTGTAAAAGGTAAAGAGGTAGTTCAGGATGCGGATTACGTTTATTCTGAATTTTACACCAGTTCTCTTGCAGGTTGTTCTATGGAGGATGTTGAAAGAGAACTTGATATAGATGTAATACAACTTAAAAGAGGAGAAGTCGAAAGTGAAGCAATCCCTCTCAAAAAAGCTGAAGATAATAACGTGGTATTCTTGACTGGAGGGGACCCTATGGCAGCTACAACTCATGTTGATCTAAGGCTTAGAGCTGAAGATAGAAGCATCTCTACCAAAATAATACATTCATCTTCTATTTTCTCTGCGGCACCCTCTCTCTTGGGTGTACAGCATTATAAATTTGGTAAGACTATAACACTCCCGTTCTTATCTGATAAAACATATCCAGAAAGTCCATATAAAGGTATAAAAGAGAACAAGGACCGCGGTCTCCACACACTGATATTACTAGATATAAATTCTGAAGATAGAGAGTACATGACCGTTAATGAGGGTATTGAAGCATTGTTAGAGCTCGAGGAAAGAATCGGAGATGGATTGATAACCGATGATACACTCATGGCTGGTCTGTCAAGAGTAGGTTCGGATGATCCTATTATAAAAGCTGGTTATCCAGAAGAACTATCAGACTTTGACTTTGGAGAAGGCCTACACTGCATGATTTTGTTTGGCGACCTGCACTTCATGGAGATTGATTCATTGATAAGCCTTGCAGATGCCCCTGAAAAAATAAAAGAAGAGTGATTAAAGAAATAGATTTTTAGGTCAACCCACCATCTCGCAATCGGAGAAATCCACTATGATATCTTTTCTCTTCCACTGATTATAGGTGTGTCCTTTGATTCTTAAACCGTGTGAGGGACTGATAAAGGTTTCATCTACGACAATATGACCGTATTTTTTGTTTTTGACTACATCTCCACGCTGTAGTTTATCGTCGTTCATGCTATCAAAGTTAGAAGATTAAAGTTCGTATATAATATTTTCCCACAATTGATACTATTATTATACCACAAATGTCGTATATTTAATTTATATTTTTCACTTATTCATTGTGTATACTAATCATGGAACTTTGACTGCACATCCAACCATATTTTGAACTTCTCATATTTCTTGGCCTATTCAATAAATTCGACTTCTCGTTAATCCCAGTGTACCTGGCATTAATATCAGAAAACAAACTATCTTCAGACTGAAGGAATTAAAAAATTCCTTTGACTCTTCTGAATCTTAAATTCCAATTCATTTCCAAAACATTTTTACTATATAATGTTTTAATTAGGTAAAAGAGTATCTATTCATTTTTGACTCCTTCAAGAAATATAGGATGCTCTTTTTTAAAAAATCTTAAGTCCACATCCTTAAATAGAAAAAGGATAAATAAATCACTAGTCATTAAGTAATAATATTAAACTAAAGAGGGCTTGGTAGAATTATTGAAAAATCTAAACGTTCTCCCTTACCTGTGGTAGGGATCGGTGCTTCTGCGGGGGGATTAAAAGCTTTAAAGAAGTTCTTGAGCGAAATACCACTTGATAGAAATCAAGACGTATCATTTGTGATCATCCAACATTTAGACCCTGACCACGAGAGTATTTTAGACACCCTGTTGGAAAAAGTTACCGATATGAAAATCCACAAGATAAAAGAAGGTATGGAGATAAAACCGAATTGTGTTTACGTAAATCCTCCTAAAATGAAAGTGGAGATATCTGACCATAGATTTCGAACCTCGGAATTTGAAGAATCTGATACACCTAAACTTCCCATTGATTATTTCTTTCGCTCGCTTTCGGAGAGTATTGGAAATCAGGCGATCTGTGTAGTTCTATCAGGTACAGGTTCAGATGGTTCTACAGGGTTGAAGTCGGTTAAAGGAGTCGGGGGCATGACAATAGCTCAGGAAATTGGGCAAGCCGAATATAAGGGGATGCCTCAGAGTGCCATAAACACTGGGTTGGTTGATTATATTTTACCTGTAGAAGATATGGCCCAGAAGATATTCAATTATATAAAACATCCATATATGGATAGAGAAACAGATATCGGGAAGATGCAATTTAGAGAAATAAGTCCCAAGATATTTGAGTTGATCAGACAGCAGATGGGGCATGATTTCTCCGATTATAAGGATAAGACGATACGCAGACGGTTAAATCGCCGTATGGCCGTTCATCAGCTCGATAGTATAGTTGATTATTACGATTTTCTGAAAAGCAACAGATCTGAAGTAGAAAACTTGTTCAAGGACATCCTCATAACAGTCACCAACTTCTTCAGAGAGCCGGAAGTATACGAGTCTTTAAAGGATGATGTTATTCCAGACTTGTTGGAGACCCGCTCACCGGATACGACTTTGAGGATATGGGTGCCAGGTTGTTCTACAGGAGAAGAAGCCTACTCAATAGGGATGCTCCTGACAGAGTTAAGGGAAGGGCGAGGGATCAAGCCCAATATTCAGATATTCGCTACTGACATTGATAGCAGGTCGATCGAAATTGCCCGAGAAGGCCTATATCCAGAAAGCATCGCTGCAGACGTTCCTCAGGAGAGATTAGAGCGTTTTTTCGAAAAAAAGGGCGATAAGTACAAGATAAATGATAAGATAAGAAAGATGGTCGTGTTCGCTGAACAGAACCTCATTATGGACCCGCCTCTTTCTAGGATGGATTTGATCAGTTGCCGGAATGTACTCATATACATGGACAGGAAGTTACAAAGAAAAATCATCCCGATGCTCTATTACGCATTGAATAAAGAAGGGTACCTTATTTTGGGCACTTCTGAGAGTATATCTGAATATAACGATCTTTTTGAGAGCGTAGATAAAAAGAAGAGTATCTTCAGACGAAAAGAGACGGCTGATACAACCAGGCAAAGAGATTGGGGTTTTCCGAACCTCGAGAGAACACCTGTACAACCTAAAAAGGTAGAATCAGAAGGGACTGAAACATTTAACGTAAAAGAACTAGCGGAAGAGATGATTCTCGAGGATTACAGTTATCCCGGGGTTTTGATCGACAGAAATTACGAGATACTTTATTTTCACGGTGATACGGAAAAATATTTGTCTCCGCCTAAGGGTGAACCAAACCTGAGCATATTAAATATGGCTAGAGGAGATCTCCGGTACAAGCTTACTCCCATCATCCAGGAAGCGAAAAAACAGAACACTACAGCAGAACGGAAAGATGTAAAGCTCAAATCTAAAGACGAAGAACACGTCGTCGACTTGATCGTAAGACCTGTGAAGAAAACCGAAGATAGTATGGAGTTACTGATGATCATCTTCAGAGAGAAGGCCATGACTGAGAAGACGGAGGGCGCAGCTGAAGATAACAACAGTAATGAACAAAAGTTGTCGATGGAAGGGAACGAACAGATCGAGGCCTTAGAGAGGGAATTGAAGTCCACGAAAGAATCCCTACAAG
Organism: uncultured Thermoplasmata archaeon; assembly: GCA_964516805.1. GTDB lineage: Archaea > Thermoplasmatota > Thermoplasmata > Halarchaeoplasmatales > Halarchaeoplasmataceae > CAYSTL01. Next base: position 19,962 of record CAZEXI010000029.1, on the reverse strand, counting down.
CGACGATAGAAGAGTTAGAGACCTCTAATGAAGAATTACGTTCCCGCAATGAGGAATTAAAGGCTACAAACGAAGAACTGCGAAGCACCAATGAAGAGTTAAAGACAGCAAGAGAAGAAACGAGGTCTACCAACGAGGAATTGACCACTGTCAATCAAGAACTGGAAGAGAAGATATCCGAGCTGTCTCAAGAAAAGAACGACATGAGGAATCTTCTTGAAGCTATCGAGGTCGCGATCGTCTTTCTAGACACGGATCACCAGGTGAGGCGTTTCACTCCCGAGGCTACCAATTTATTCAACCTTATCGATTCAGATATCGGTCGTCCGTTGAATGACATCAATTCCAGCATCAGGTACGAAAACATCGAGGATGACCTTAATCACGTTCTCGATACGTTACAGAAGGTGAACAAGGAGATACAGACCAAGACTGGAGATTGGTATGAGATGGAAATTTTACCCTACCGAACCACCGAGAACGTGGTAGACGGACTCGTGCTCACGTTCAAAGATATAACGAGGATCAAACTGCGAAGATTAAAAAAATTGAGACGGTTGGCTACGGTTATAGAAGATTCTAATGACGCTATTACCGTAGTGGACATGGACGGGAATATAATGGAATGGAACAAGGGTGCGGAGAGAATATATGGTTACTCTCAATCTGAAGCTAAGGATATGAATATTAAGAATATCATACCCGAAGACCAGCGGCAAGAGGAGATGGAACTCTTAGAGAAAGTTAAATCAGGGAAAGAGGTCAAGTCCTTTAAAACGAAGCGCTTAACAAAAGACGATCAAATTTTAGATATCTGGATGACGATCACAAAACTTCTGAACGAAGAGGAGGAGATTTATGCCATGGCGACCACTGAGCGGGATATCAGTGAGATCGAAGAAAGGGAGAGGAACTATAAGAAAAAGATAAGAGAATTAGAAGCTGAACTAGAAGAGAAGAAAACGGAGTAAGTACTTGGAAAAGGGGTGATGAAAATGGAGGAAGAAAAAAAATCTGAAAAATTCGAGCAGCTTCGGAAAAAAGCCGAGAGAGAACTAGATGAGGCGATGGAAAAGACTCAACACATCTCCAAGGAGGAGAGCCGATCTATCAAAGAACTAGTACACGAACTACAGGTACATCAGATCGAGTTGGAATTGCAAAACCAAGAACTACGTGAGACAAAGACTCGACTTCAACGATCGAAAAAAAGATATGCCGATCTCTACGATTCCGTTCCTATCAGCTATCTAACGATGGACAAGGACGGAAATATACTCTCCGCGAATCAGACTGCTGTCGAAAAACTTCGGATGAAAAGAGAAGAACTAGAGGG
>CAZEXI010000029.1:0-18526 GCA_964516805.1 uncultured Thermoplasmata archaeon | reverse complement strand
CGGTGGAATTCGTCAGCAACCTTTACAACGTGGGAGATAATGAGATCATCCAGTGCAGTATAAGAGATATAACTGATAGAATAAGAGCTCAAGAGAGGGAAGATACTTTACATTCTTTATTAAGACATGATGTTGCAAATAAAAATAGAGTGGTAGAAGGATATCTAGAACTTTTAGAAGAGTATGATTTCGATGAGAATATTGGAAAACTAATTAAGAATTCAAAAAGAGCTATAGTTAAAAGTCTTAAATTGATAGAAAAAGTAAGGATACTTAGACAAGCCCAGAATGAAAAGATAGAAGAGGTTGATATATCTTCTATGATCAAAAATACAGTAAATGATATGAGGCCTAGGATTGAAGAAGCTGGGATGGAGTTAAAGATGGAATGTCCAGAAAATGAATGTATTGTCAAAGCTGGTCCTTTATTGAGTAATGTTTTTTCAAATCTGATAGAAAATGCAGTAAAACATTCAGATGGGTCTAAATTGGGAGTCAATGTAAAAACAAACAAAAACAAGGTTATCTGTACATTTGAGGATGATGGAAAAGGTATACCCGATGAAGATAAGACTAATGTCTTTGAAAAGGGATACACGACAGATGAAGAAAGAGGAACAGGTCTAGGTTTATTCCTCTCTAAAATGTTATTAGATATATATGATGCAGAGATAAAAGTGATAGATTCTGAACTTGGTGGGACTAGGTTTGATGTACATTTAGAAAAGACTTGATCTGATGAATTTAAATGAAAAAATATTATTGATATATATCTTATAATCTTTATAGTTAAACAGTTATTCTTTTCTTTTGAAACACTAAAGCCTTTTAAAATTCTAAGAAAGGTTGTGTTCTTCTATGTTAGAGAAAATGTAGTTCCTTAAATAGAGAGGGTCTCAATTTAATCACTTCGTAAAATGATACACGAATAAAACCAAATTCATCTTGTGTTGAGTTGTTTCAACACTAATATTATCTTGCTTCGTCACTTTTTATCTATTTGAAGGAATCAAAGTACTACTTTGACTATTCTAGATTTTTAATTCCGATTCGTTTCAAAAATGTTTTGATTCTCTAATATTTTGACTAGGTTAGAGAGCATCCCACCCGTTTTTGTCCCTAAATAAAAAGGTAGTATGGAGTTTTTCTAATTCTTATGCTGACATTCTAAGCTCCCAATATAACAACTCTTATATACTGCTTATCTCTTGAAAAATTCGATGAACTGGGCAAGCTATGATATCAAGATCATAATTATTATCAAGTGATTCAATCATCCGCCCAGTTGTAAATATTTTTGATAAATTTTTTGGAGTCAGATATTATGACTAAAAACAGTGAAAAGTTCAAACCGATCGATAAAAATACGCCCCTTCCCGAGAAGGAAAAGGAGATAATGCAGTTCTGGGAAGATCATAATATCGCTGAGAGGACAAGGAGTAGAGAGAGGGATAAAAAATTTAGTTTTACTGAAGGACCACCAACAGCTAACGGACTACCACATATAGGTCATTTCTTGACCAGAGCTGTGAAAGACGTATTCCTAAGATACAAAACCATGGATGGATATCAGATCGTCCCCAACATCGCAGGATGGGATACACATGGTTTACCTGTAGAGATAGAGGTTGAAAAAGACCTTGGAATAGAGTCAAAAGAAGAGATAATGGATTACGGCTTAGAAAAATTCAACAAACTATGTAAAGAAAGCGTTTTCGAATATGAGAAAGAATGGAGGGAAATGAGTGAAAGACTCGGATTCTGGATCAACTACGATGACGCTTACATAACCATGGAAGATGACTATATCGAGAGTGTATGGTGGAGCTTAAAGCAGCATTGGAAAAATGGATTATTAGAGAAGGGCTACATGGTAGTTCCTTATTGTCCAAGATGCGGGACACCATTATCCAGTCACGAGGTTGCTCAGGGTTACAAAGAGACAGAAGACCCTTCGATATTTGTTAGGTTCAAAGTCAAAGATGAAGATGCTTACTTCGTTGCCTGGACGACTACTCCATGGACATTGATTTCTAATCTGTTACTGGCAGTAGGAGAAGATATAGATTATGTCTTTTTAGAAAATGAAGGGGATAAATATTATCTAGCAGAAGATCTAGCTGATGAACTCTTTGATGATTATGAGATACTTGAAAAGATGAAAGGAAACGAACTCGTAGGAAAAGAGTATGATCCTTTGTTCGATTTTGTAGATTCCGAAAGCAAGAGCCACTACGTCACTTCAGCTGATTTTGTTTCTTTGGAAGAAGGTACAGGAATAGTTCACATAGCTCCTGCATTCGGTGAAGACGATTATAACATATGTAAAAAGGAAGGAGTGAAACTGGTCAATCCAGTTGATGAAGCAGGAAAGTTTACCTCTGAAGTTCCACCTTATTCTGGTGAATTTGTGAAGGATGCAGATCCTCAGATAATGGAAGATCTAAGAGAAAGAGGTGACCTTCTCGAAAGGAGTACCATAAGTCACCGATATATGTTCTGCTGGAGATGTGATTCACCCCTACTTAACTACGCTTTAGAAAGCTGGTTCATAAGAACTTCTGAAGAAAAGCAAAAATTGATAGATAACAACGAAGAAGTTACATGGAAACCAGGACATCTAAAACATGGTCGTTTTGGTAATTTCTTGGATGAATTGAAAGATTGGTCCTTGAGCAGAAACAGATTCTGGGGAACACCACTGCCGATATGGGAATGTGAGTGTGGAAATGATCACTGTATAGGTAGTAAAGAAGAACTCGAAGAGATGGCAACTGAACCTTTAGAAGACGATTTCGAATTCCATAAACCATGGGTCGATAGAGTCAAATTGGAATGCCCTGAATGTGGTGGTGAGATGGAACGTGTTGAATATGTTATAGACTGCTGGTACGACAGCGGTAGCGCACCTTTTGCTCAATTCCATTATCCGTTCGAAAATGAAGATAAATTCAATGATGCATTCCCAATAGATTTCATAACTGAAGCGCTAGATCAAACTAGAGGATGGTTCTACAGCCTTCTAGCGATAAGCTCGCTTCTTCACGATAAACCGGCTTATAAAAGCTGCTTGACACTTGGACTAGTCCTGGACGAAGATGGAGAAAAGATGAGTAAGAGTAAAGGCAATGCAGTCGATCCAAACACTGTAATGGAAGATCTGGGTGCAGACCCAGCTAGATTATATTTTTTGAGTTCACCGGTTTGGAAATCAACCAAATTCAGCAGAGAGCTCGTACAGGAAAAGATAAGTAAAACAGTGAACACGCTGATGAACGTTGTGTCATTCTTCACGAACAATGCAAATATAGATGGATTCACACCGTCTGAATACGAGTTAGATCATGAGATAGATAGATGGTTGATATCAAGGTCGAATACCTTGGTAAAAGAAGTAAGAAAAGGTCTTGATGATCTTGAAGTTCATAAATCTACACAGGCGATAGAAGATTTCATAGATGATCTTAGTAATTGGTATTTAAGAAGAAGTAGAAGAAGGTTTTGGGAAGGATCTGAAGAAGAGAAGAAAAGTGCATACAATACTCTTTATGACACCTTAAAAACTGTAACAAAGGTCATGGCTCCGTTCACACCATATCTTAGCGAACGTATGTATCAAAATATAATACTTCCTATGGAAGATGGTCCCGAGTCCGTTCATATGCTTGAATATCCTGAAGTGAAAGAAGAAAAACTCGATGAAGATTTAGAGGAGAGCATGGATACAGTAATAAAAATAGCAGAGCTGGGAAGAAATGCTAGACAAAAGGAGAACATAAAGTTAAGACAGCCATTAAAAGAAGCTATAGTAGTGGAGATGGATAGTAAAGCTGAGAAAGCAGTTGAACAGTTCAGAGACATACTAAAAGACGAATTAAACGTTAAAGAATTGATAGTTTATAAGGATGAAAGTAAGCTGACAGAGACAAAAGTTGCTCCTAATTACTCATCATTGGGACCAAAATACAAAGGTGAGGCTAATAAGGTTGCAGAAGCTATAGAAAATGCTGACCCTGTAAAGATAAAGAACGCTCTCAATAAGCAGAGCATGGCGAATATAGATGGATATATACTTGAAAAAAGCGATGTGGAGATAAGTGAAGAGGTTAAAGAAGGTTATACTGCTAGTGAAAAGAGCGGTCTAAAAGTGTTTGTGAATATAAAGATCGATGATAAGTTAGAGATCGAAGGGATAGCTAGAGATATAGTAAGAAGGATACAGACCATGAGAAAGGACCTGGAACTTGGTTACACACAGAAGATACATACGAGATACAGGGGGAATCTTAGAATCCAAGAATCTATAGAAGAGATGAAAGAATATATAATGCAGGAAACCCTGTCAAGAACGCTTGAAAAAGGAGCAGAAGAAGGATATAAGAGAGATTGGGAGATAGATGGAAAAGAGATCACGATATGGGTAGATCCGATCGAGGATTCGGAAGATGAAGACCTTGATCCTAACCATTAAATTGAAATCATAAGGTATTTATTGGAAAGTGAGAACATGGAAGAAGAGGAGGAATACGAGACGGTAAAGAGGAACAGTTTGATCCGGTTTAACGAGGATGTTGAATACAAGGATTTAGCGCCTATCTATCCTGAATTATACAGGATGTTCATGAATGTGGCAGACCAGTATCCTGAAGATAGTGGGGAAGAATTCATGGAGATGCTGATAGATCAGAATTTAAAAGATCTAGAGAAAAATGAAAAACCCACAGGTCACAACAGAGAAGCAAGATACAGGATGATATTCCCGATAGATAGAGAAAGAGTTGAATTCTATCTTTATCCAAGGATCGCTGAGGAAGAATCTGAGATAGAGGATATCACTGCAGAATTGAGTAGATTTTTAGAAAGTAACGGTCTAGAGCACGAAATAATCTGGGATCAGATGGAATACTTAAAGAAGAAGAAAAAATGATCAATCAAAAAACCTTTTACACTCTCTTACTAAATTATCTGTTTTTTTGTACTCAAAATCATCTGGCATTGAATCTTTGTATCGAGAGTAATTGAATCTTTTATCCATCAGTACTATGAACCCCTTGTCACTCTTACTCCTGATACAGCGACCTGCAGCTTGAAGAACTCGGTTCAAAGCAGGGTATACCCGTGAATAAAGGTATCCTTTCTGTTCACCAAATTTTTTAGAGTAATATTTCTGGAGTGACTCTACTTCTATCGATGGCGGTGGGAATGGTATACCTACTATGATGACGGATGACAATATATTATTTGCATAATCTACTCCTTCGGAAAGGCTTCCTCCTTGAACTGCTAGTAAAATATTATCCTCTGATTTTTTGAGTTCATCTACCATCTCATCTTTTTCACGTTTAGTGTAATTTCTGTCCTCCATCATGATGTTCTTTTCAAGATGTACCATGTTCAACCTATCACAGATGCTCTCCATCAGATTATATGATGGGAAGAAAACAGCAGTATTACCTGGAGTATTGTTGGCAACATCAGCTATAGAATTCGCATAAGCTTGAAACATCCTGACTCCTCTTTCCTTATAAGAAGTCGTCAGGTGACCTACACTAACAACTTTACGGTTCTTATCTGGAAAGGGCGATTCATAAACTTCTATTTTTTTATCCCGGATACCCAGAAGATCAGCATACATCTCTCCTGGATGCATCGTACCGCTCATCAGTACTGATGCACTGATCCTATTGAAGACCTCTTCAGATAGTAAGGATGGATCGAGTAAACCTACGTTGATCCTGTTTGGATTTTTCTCAAACGATCTGAATACTTCTTCTCCCTCTACCTGCCAGGCTGATAAAAACGAGTAAACATACATTGGGGCAGTTGCTGCAGAATCTTCCTCTAAAACATCCCTAGCTACATTCTCTAGATTACCTAGGATGTCCTTTGTAGATTCATACTGTGATAACCCACCTTTCATCGCCTGTTTTATCCTCTGGTCTAAGAATTTTTTGTCGATCTTTTTTTCATCCTCATCTATTTTTTCCAATTCCATGCTCAATCTTTTGATGAAACTGGCTAATGAGGAAGAATAACCTTGGAGTATTTGATGAGTTTCATTCAAAATCTGTACAGTTATGCTCTCTTCGAGATGACTTCTGATCCTGTCTGGCAGATTATGTGCCTCGTCAACGATGACTACAGCGTTCTCTAATTCTATATCTAAAAGATCAAAGATGCTTTCTCTTATCTCATCAAAAACGTAGTTGTAATCACAGACTATTATATCTGCTTCTTTTCCAGCAACCAGTGCTGCTTTGTGAGGACAGACGCCTCTTGACCTGCACAAATTTACGATCTCATTGACATGTTTTGTAGTACCGACTAGAGAATCTACTATTTTTGACATCTGTTTATTGAACAGATTACACTGGTTCTGTCCATTTTCGCTGCAGAATTTTTCGAAAACTGGGTATGGTAAACGTGATTCATCTCTAGGGCACATATGCTTCTTTGAGATGACATCGATGGCGGTGACTTTATCTGGCATCTTTTTGATTGTTTCGATTGCTATTCTATGCTGTGATTGTTTGCTAGTGAGAAAGAATATTTTATCATCTTCATCACTGTGTTTTACTGCAGCAGTTAAAACAGCAGCTGTCTTACCTATACCTGTGGGGGCATGAGCAATTAGGTTCTCATTATTCTTGAAAGTCTTTTTAGAATCATTCATGAACTGTTTTTGTCCATGTCTGATCTTCCTGAAAGGAAAGATCCCATCTGTTTTTTTATTTCTTGGAATCGAACTTTGTTTTGTTGTATCAGATTTAGAATTCTTCAATTTTCCACATTTAGGACAATATCTTCCGTTTTGGAGTAAAGTTCCACAGTCTTCACAGAATTTTGCCATCGATTCACCACAATCTGAGGCACTTTTTAGTATTTTCCCTATAGCGATTGAAAAAATAATAAATAATTTCTATTCTTTATCTGACCACAGAGGTTTATATACATGGTAGAATGCAGTAAAGATGAAAACACAGATTTTTGTAACTGTTCTTATCCTGGTTGTCCTAGGAAAGGAGTTTGCTGTGATTGTATACAGTATCACTTGAGCAGAAATGAATTACCTGCATGTGTTTTCCCAGATGATGTTGAAGAAACCTATGATAGGTCCTTTGAGAAGTTTATAGAGGTTTATAGCTGATTATTATGGTGGAAGTTAGAAGTTTGATAAGAGGTGGGTATTCTTCGAACGTTTTCTTGGTGAGATCAGAGAAGAATTTCATTGTTGATACAGGTATGGATAAAGAGGATGAAATAATCGATGCTGTCGATGAATTTATTCCTGATATCGATGCTATAATTTTGACCCATAGACATGTTGATCACGTTGGTAATGCTAAGAATCTTTCAAAAGAATTTGATGTTCCATTGTATGCTCAGGAGTATGAAGCTCAAGCAATGAATAAAGGTGATGAATCAACTCTAGCAAGACAGTTCAATAAGGATATATTTCCATTGACCGTCAAAACTATAGATTTCGATACTTACTCTGGTTTTGAGATTCTACACACACCTGGACATACAAATGGAAGTATATGTTTGTACAATCCAGAAGAAAAGATTTTGTTTTCCGGTGATACGATATTTTCAAATGGGGGTGTAGGCAGGTCAGATCTCCCTACTGGAGATATAGATGATCTTGTTGAATCTACAAGAAGGTTGACCAATTATGATATTGAAAAGATATATCCAGGTCATATGTCAGTGGTAGAACATGATGGGAATGAACATGTAAAAAGGTCCCATCAAAATATCCACTATTTTTAGGTGATCATATGGAATTTAAATGCAGTAAAGAAGAATGTGATGGAGACTGCCCCGAACAATTAATAGATATGGTAAATGAGGTACTATCCAACGATGACCTTATCGTTTATCCCACTGAGACAATTTATGGTATAGGTGGGGATCCATTCGATGAAACCGTGATTGAAAAGATAATAGAAGTTAAAAAAGCACCACCTGATAAAAAGATCTCGATCGCTTACAATTCACTGGACCAAGCATCTGAGTATTTAGATATACCAGAATTAGCTTGGGAGCTCGGTGAAGAATTTTTACCGGGACCTCTAACCATCGTCGTGGAAACAGATGAAGATACAGAAGGTATCAGAGTACCGAATCATCCAATGGCTCAAAGGATAATCAAAGATTTTGGCCCTATAACTTCTACAAGTGCAAATGTTCATGGAAGACCGGACCCAATCGATGTTGATACTGCTAAGATCCAGTTAGATGGGATCGCTCTGTATGTAAACTGTGGCGATTGTAAATATGGGATCGGAACTACTGTTGTGAAAGTCACAGATGAAATAGAGATACTCAGAGAGGGTGTGATCGAGCGTGAGGACCTAGAAGAAAAATGGAAAGTTATATAATTAAAGAAATTTTTTGGATTTCAACTAGTATCATGTTGGTGAAATATTGAAACCCGAAATAAAAAAGAAGTATATGAAAGCAGGTAATATTGCAAGGAAGGCATTAGAAAGAGGAAAAGAGGTCTGTGAAGTTGGAGTTAATTATCTGGATGTTGCTGAAGAAGTAGAGAAGGTAATCTGGGACAATGGAGCTAAACCAGCCTTTCCGACAAACATATCAGTAAATAACATAGGTGCGCATTACACACCTGTTGAGAATGAGGGTCAAACTTTTGAAAAAGGAGACGTAGTGAAGATAGACATAGGTTGTCACGTTGATGGTTACATAGCTGATAATGCATTAACCGTCGAATTAGGTACGAATAGATACACTTCATTGATAGAAGCTGCAGAAGAATCGCTCGAATTTGCCATAAAATCAATGAGACCAGGCATGAAAATAAGGGATGTTGGTAGGAATATCGAAACCGTGATAACAAGTAAGGGCTATAATCCAATTTCTAATCTTACTGGTCATGAGTTGGAACAATACTCATTGCATGCAGGTACAGCTATACCGAACGTAACACGTGGGTTTGGAAAGATAAAAGAAGGTATGGTTTTAGCAATCGAACCTTTCGCTACAGACGGAGTTGGAAAGGTAAGAGATAAAGAACCTGGTGAGATATACAAACTGGAGAAAAAGAGACGTTTGAAGGGAGAAGACCTCGAATTTTACAATTGGATCGAGGAAAGATTTGATCATCTGCCTTTTGCTGCAAGATGGTGTAAAGAATACAGCGATGATTATAAGGATCTATTAGATAGACAAAAAAGGTTCAGCACTGTCCTTAACTATCCTGTGCTTGAAGAAAGGAAAAACGGTATAATCTCACAGAGAGAGCATACTGTAATAGTAACTTCTAGTGGAGCAGAGATAACTACAAAATTGTGATTTTTACATTTTCTTTTCCCACTCTTTCCGGGATTCCTCATCATCGACGATTTTACTCTTTCTTTCTTCAAATCTAGGTCCTATGAAAGCAACAATCATTGTAATGATGTAGAATCCAAACACGATAGCAGAGATCACACTTCCAGGTACTGTTGATATTTTTGCTCGAGAAATGATCTGTCCTGAACTGCTAGCTGAAGTAGGATGCATTGCCAGCTTGCTTATCCATAGGATGATCGTTACTGAAAATAACCACTGGTATATCCTTCTCAACCTATGAGATATCGCAGTCCACAATTGTATTTTAAAATGTGGATTCTTTAGGTCTTCAGCAAGAGTCTTCATCCAGTCTCTGCTAGACACTTTTTCTCTAGGTGATAAAGCTTTAGCGATAAAATTCTCTTCCAGAACTTTAATTCTGCTTGCCCACACATTGTAAAAACGATATCTTCTAGCTTCGATTATTAAAAGCGTGAACATGAATATGAGTGTAAAAAGCAGTAACTCGTGAGGCCGCTCAGGGCTACTGAAAGTCCATGTGATAAGAACAGAAAGTATCAAAATAGCCCAGTTAGTTGTTCTGTCCAATCTTGTTCTCCAGGTATAAGCTCTTTGTACCTCACCCCTGTAAAAATTTACAAGAACAGAAGTAAAATCACCTATTTCCTGCTTATCAACGAATTCTTCTGGGTCAGGTTCCTGCATCAGTTATTCCACCTAAAGAGCTTATATTTAAACTTTCACATTCTATTCAATGTGCTTTTCCTATAATATCTTTTATATCATCGATACCTTCTTTATCCATAAGTTCAGTCATCTCTTCAGAGATTTTTTTTGCAGCATCTTTTCCTCTATAATAGATTGAGGACCCCATCTGTAAAGCAGAGGAACCAGCTAATATATATTCGAGAGCATCTCTGCCAGTAGTTATACCTCCGCATCCTATGATAGGGATATCTACCTCTTCATATATTTCGTAAATGCATCTTAGACCGATCGGTTTGATTCCTTTTCCGCTGTAACCTCCCACTTTATTACCTAAAATAGGTTCTCTGGTTTCAAAATTGATAGCCATCGATTTGACAGTATTGATAGCGACTATCGCATCTGCACCTGCACTCTCAGAAACTGAAGCGATCTCTGCGATCTGGGCAGATGGTGGCAATTTTGCCAGTACAGGTATATCGACTTCTTCTTTTGCAGAGATAATAACTTCTCCTACGAGCTCAGGATCTGATGCTATCGAAGCACCATATCCTTCAGCATGTGGACAGCTTAAATTAAGCTCCACGGCATCAACACCACCTTCTTCCATCTTTTGAGATAATTCTCCAAACTCTTCAGTGGTAGATGCGTATACACTGCCGATGATGGGCTTATTACTGATCTCGTCCCTTAAATCTTTGAGTTCATCCAGGTAAGTATCTATGCCCGGATTTGGAAGACCCATGGCATTCAGTAAACCTGTTTCTAATTCAACCATCGTAGGATTGGGATGACCTTTTCTTGGGGTCGAACCGATCGATTTAGTGACTACACCCCCCATACCAAGATTCATCAATGTTTTCATCGATTTTGAAGTTTGATCTAATATCCCTGAAGCTAATAAGAAAGGAGTATCTAAGTTCATTCCTAAGAGTTCTGTTTTTAAGTTTTCCATGGATAGTTATTGATACGGATTAAAATAACGTTTCGGTTTTAGATATGAATATGATAGTTGGGTAAATTATCGATAGAATTAAATGCATAAAATTCTTTTATGTACTCGATAGATATGTTTGAGGACTCTATATCGGGGTTAGATAACCTATTTTATACAGATATTTCATCGCCTAAAGTGATACTTATAACTGGCCCACCAGGCTCACTTAAAACAAGTTTTTGTTTTGATCTGATGACTAAGTATGTTCAACACAGTGGTCACTATGGGATGTATACTACTTTGGAGGAAACAGTCGAGAGTCACAAAAACAACATGGAAAGCTTTGGTATAGAAAAATCACCTAATATTGAGATAACTGACGTTACAGATTTAAGAGAAATAGATCTACTGGTTGAGGACGAAGAAACTGATTATGTAGAGTTCTTAGAAGACCTACTCAGACATAATAAAAATGAGAAGGGAGATGAATTTAAGTTATTCACCTTGGACTCCTTGGGAGCTTTATATTCTCTGATGGAGAACGTAGCAAATATGCGTAAGAAGATGTTCTACTTCTTTAAGATGCTGAGAGATTTGGACCTGTACAGCTTCGTGGTGATGGAAAGAAGTATGGGTGCTGAAGCTAACTTGCTAGGGAATGAAGGCTTTTTGGTAGACGGAGTCATAAATCTAAGTATCGATAGAAGCAGGGGTGAACTAACTAGGTTTATACAGATAGAAAAGATGAGAGCTTGTAATCATTCTATGGAGAAGCATGCTATAGAGGTAACGGATAGTGGTCTAGAAGTATTAGGCCCTATTTTTGAGTAGAAATTAATAATTTATCCGTAATTTACTTAAACGATTATTACTTTACGAATTTAGTTTAGGGCCCAATTAGGGGGAATAAAATTGCCAGAAGATTCCGTATTATCAGAAATGGAAGGTTATGTTCAGAAGCTGAAAGAAGAGAGACAAGAAGTTGAAGATAAGAAAAATGAACTAAGAGAGAAAGAGAAGAAACTCGAAGAAAGAGAAAAAGCTCTAGATCAAAGAGAAGAAAAGTTGGGGAGTTGGGATGAAGAGCTGAAAGAAAAAGCTGATGAATTGAATAATTTTAAAGATAAACTTGAAACTTTACAAAGTAATATGAGGTCGACTAAGGAAAAACTGGACCAGGAAAGAGATGAATTAAACGATTACAAAGATGAGATCTCTAATAAGGTAGATGAAATAGATAAGATCAAGTCAGATATAATGGATAAACAAGAGAAACTGGTAGAAAGAGAGGAAGAGATGGTTGAAAGAGAAGAAGACCTCGATAAAAGAGAAGAGATCGTTGTTTCAAAGGAAGAAGAGATATTACAGGGTAGAAGGGAAACATTGAAAACCCTCACTGAATTAGAAAACAGTCTTAAAGAGAGTATCGAGGAAAGTAAATCTGTTGTTAAAGATGAGAGACAATTATTGGATAAAGACAGTAAGATGGCAGACACTAGAGCAAAACTGTTGGAAGCACATAAAAAGATGTTAGACCGTCAAAAAGAAGTTCTCCAGGAAGAATTTGAGTTACCTTCTCCTGAGATACCCACTATCCCAGAAGAAACAAAAGTAGAGGAGCAAGAAATAGGTGAAGTTCCTGAAGTGGAAAGTGAGACTAAAGCTGAGGTTGAAGAAGCCGGCGAGAACGTTCCAGAAGCACCAGAGATCGAAGAAGAGGAAGTCGAAGAATCTGAAGTAGAAGAAGAGATAGAAGAAGAAGTAGAAGAAACTGAAGAAGAGACTGAAGAAGAGGCTGAGGAAGAAGAAGAGACAGAAGAAGGAGGAACTGTATGTCCAGAGTGTGGAACCGAACTCAGTCCTGAAGCAGAGATGTGCTATGCCTGTGGTGCTGAAATCAAATCAGAAGAAGGAGAAGGAGACAAAATTGAATGTCCTGTCTGTGGTACTGAATTGAACGCTGATGCAGAGATGTGTTATGCCTGTGGTGCTGAGATAGAATAAAACAATTTAAAAACACTTAATTTTCCTTTGTTTTTTCAAGAAATAATTTAACTGAGAAAGTATTATTTGTTTTTAGGTAGAGATAATGGAAGTAGGTCTTGTAGGTAAACCAAACGTTGGTAAAAGTACATTTTTTACTGCATCAACTAGAGCTGATGTTGAAGTAGCATCATATCCTTTCACAACCATAGATGCTAACAAAGGGATCGGATACGTGACTGCTGAATGTCCTCATGAAGATTTGGATGTAGAATGTGATCCGAATAATGCTCCATGCATGGAAGGAACTAGGTTGATACCAGTTGAATTGATAGATGTTGCAGGACTTGTAAAAGATGCTCATTCTGGGCGAGGTTTAGGAAATAAATTCTTAGACGATCTAAGGCAAGCATCTAGTTTGATTCATATCATAGATGTTAGTGGTTCAACTGATGGAGAAGGAGAGCCCTGTGAATTGGGAGAACACGATCCAAGAGAGGATGTTGAATTTTTAGAAAAAGAGATAGATTACTGGTTAAAAGGGATCCTTGATAAGAACTGGAAAAAGATGTCAAGGAGTATAGAAGTTGCAGGAGCGAAGATCGAAAAAGTTCTCTTTGATCAGTTGTCTGGATTGGGAGTAAGCGAATCTAGAGTGACTGAGGCTTTAAGAGATACAGACATATCTGATTCTCCCAGAAATTGGGATGATGATGACCTTTTTAAACTGGCAAGAAATCTGAGAGAAAAGACAAAACCGATAATCATAGCTGCAAATAAAGCTGATCTAGCCAACGAAGAACAGATTGAAGAATTCGAAAAGATAGATTATCCTGTAATACATACTTCTGCAGAATATGAACTGGCATTGAGAAAAGCCTCTGAAAAGGATATAGTGCACTATGTTCCAGGTGATGGTGAATTTGAAATTTTAAAGGATGATATAACTCCCGAGCAGAAAAAAGGATTGGAAACAATATCGGATTTTATGGACAAATTTGGAAGTACAGGAGTTCAGCAAACTCTGGAAAAGGCAGTTTATGATATGCTCGATATGATAGTCGTCTATCCAGTAGAAAATGAACACAACTATACAGATAAGGAAGGAAGAGTCCTACCTGATGCTTATCTACTTCCCAGAGGAAGTACTGCTGAGGACCTAGCTTATACAGTCCATACCGATATTGGAGAAGGTTTTATAAGGGCTGTAAATGCTAAAACAGAAAGAATAATAGGAAGGGATCACGAGCTGAAAGATGGTGACGTGATAAAGATAGTTTCGAAGTGATAACGGTGGAAGAGATAGTAAGGATTTTGTCTGGATCTTACACAGGGATCGATGATGGTGTAAGGATTGAGCTTTACGGTAGAACAAAAGATGGAGAATCTATCACATTGTTGTACGAGGATTTCAGACCTTACTTTATTTTGGTAGAACCTCCGAGTGACTTATTAGAAAATTTTAGAGAAAATCCAGAGATCAAAGAAATAGTAGACACCGAACTGTGGGTAGATGGTGAGGAAAGACCATGTAAAAAGATAATCGCTACTTACCCATGGAAGGTTCCAGGATATAGAAAAAAATGTAAAAATAGATGTAAGGTTCTAACAGCGGATATACCTTTCATACAGAGATTCATCTATGATTATGATCTTGGTTCTACTGTTAAAGTAGAAGGTAGTGAAGAAAAATCAGATAGATATACAACAGAGAAAATAATCAAAGTGAACGAATTCAAAGAAGCAGAACCGATAAAGCCTGATCTGAAGATTTTGAGTTTTGATATAGAAAACAGTATCGAACATCAGACGATATATACGATATGCTGTGTAGTCAGAGAGGGAGATGAAATTGAATCAAAATGTTTCAGTGGCAAAGAGAGACAAATATTAGAAGAATTTCAAAATTATGTTGTGAAAAAGGATCCAGATGTGATAACAGGATACAACATAAACGGTTATGATATCCCGCTTCTTAAGGAACGGGCCGATGAGATCGGAATAGATAATATTTCATTGGGCCGAGATTTTACTGAATTGAAGAGTTATGGTAATAGATCTTGGAGAACAAACGGAAGGATCGTCGCTGATGCTTGGTGGAGTGTTCGTTCAGAATTGAATATGAAAAGAGAAACTTTAAATCAGGTATCCAAAGAATTGCTGGATAAAGAGAAGGATGATGTAGATCCAAAAGAGATCGATAAGGAGTGGAAAGATAACCCAGAAAAAGTGATGGACTACTGTGAGAGAGATGCTGAACTAACTTTAGAAATATTAGAAGAGTTAGAAGTGTTGGATAAGGCAATGGATATGGCGACTGTTTCAAAGTTACCAGTGGATGAAGGTCTGAATGGAAGAACATCGACTTTGGTGGATTCGATACTGATTCGAGAAGCTGATAGAAATGATATCGGTGTTCCCATGACCAGCCATAAAGGTAAGAGCAGTAAGATCAAAGGAGGTTATGTTCACTCTGTAGAACCTGGATTGTACGAATGGGTAAGTGTTTTAGATTTTAAAAGCATGTATCCAAGTATAATAATCGAGAACAATATTTGTTTTACCACTTTATCAGAGGATGGAGAGATAGAGAGCCCTACAGGTGTAAAATTCCTAGGTCCTGAACAGAAAGAGGGACTGCTTCCAAGTATATTAGAGGATCTGATGGAAGAAAGAGATGAAGTAAAAAGGAAGATGAGAGAGTCTGAAGGAAAGGAGAAGAGATATTACAGTGGTTTACAGGGTGCTATAAAGATATTGATGAATTCTTTTTACGGAGTTTTCGCCTCTTCATTTTATCGTTTTACTGATCCTAAAATAGGAGAAAGTATAACTGCATTTGCTAGGCAGAATATCAAGAATTTGATAAAAGAATTGAATAAAGAAGACCTGAAAGTGATCTACTCTGATACTGATTCAGTATTTTTCAAATCTAATTATAAAAACCTAGAAGATACAAAAGAGTTGAGTAAAAAGATCGCAGAAGAGTACAGCAGCGATGACATGATATTAGAGTTTGAGAAAGTTTTGAACCCGTTCTTCAGTCATGGCAAGAAGAAAAGGTATGTTGGTAAGGTTATCTGGCCTGAAGAAGACATGCTTATAAGGGGCTATGAAACTAGAAGAAGTGATTCATTTGAAGCCCAGGACGAATCTCTGCAGGAACTTTTCGATTATATTTTAGATCAAAATATAGAAGGGGGTATCGATAGGGCTAAGGAATGGATAGAGGAGACCAGAGAAGGTAAAGTTGATGAAGAAAAGCTGGTGATATCCAGGACTTGTAAGAAATTCAGTTATTATAAGAACCCAGATAGTATGCCCAATGTACAGGCTGCTAAGAAAATGCAGGAGTTGGGTTATGAGTTCACTCCCGGGATGAAAGTATCTTGGGTTGTAACAAATGCTAAAAAGACACCTCAAGAAGTTGAGCCTTGGGTTCCAGATCATGAGCTAAAAAAAGAACCTGATTGGGAGTATTATGCCAGGAGGATTGCTAAGACTTTGGCAAGGGTTACAGAGGTGTTTGGCTGGGACGAAGATGCTTTACTAGCGGGTAATAAACAATCAAGTTTATTTTCTTTACAGTTTAGTGACGATATTAACAAAGATAAGCTTAAAGAAGATAGTAAAGATAAATCTAAGAAAAAGCCTGAAAAGACTGATGAAAAATTGACTTTAGAAGATTTTATGTGAATTTTACTTTTCAGCTAATACTATCCATGTTTCTGGATCTTTGATATGCGTTGGGACATCATAATCTTTAATGAACCGAATATTATCGAATCCATTTTCTAAAAGGATGTCTTTTATCTCTTCTTCAGAGAATATTTTAAGCAATATCTCATATTCAGCATTTGTAGTTTCATCGTTTTCTTCATCCTCGACATGTAATTTTTCTCTTACTTCCATTATCTGCTGGTCAGAATGATAGCTGACTTCATTTGTTTTCCACATATCCATCCCTTGAGGTGGTGCTCGCAAAGGATCGAATTCTTTTTCCTTTCTGTGATAATCTTCCTTTGGCATCTCGAATAACTCTATCGCTATAGAGCCACCGTTTTTAAGATGCGCATAAGATTTAGCTAACACTGAATCTATTTCCTTTCTTTCAGTGAAATGATGAAAATCACCGTTAGAAATCAAGATAAAATCGAATTTTCTTTTAAGATTAAAATGTCTAGCATCATCATTAACGAACTCAATATTATCTAAACCTCTCTCTTCTAACTTATCTTCTGCCTCATAAATCATAGCTTGAGTTAGATCCAAACCTACCATATCAAAACCTTTTTCTGCTAAACCAAGAGTTAAGTCTCCCGTACCACACATTATATGTAAAACTTTATTTCCGTAATCTTCTATAATATCTGCCCATAATTCGATCTCTTCTTTTCTATCTGTATAAAAGTAGTCTATAGTTTTTGCTCGTAGATCGTAGATTTCTCTCATGTCTGCAGGTCTGAATTGGCGCATATTCCAAAAAACAAGTATGATTATTTAATCCTTGTCATCAGCTTTTTCAATCTGGTGTGACCAAGCCTTCATCAGTTATCTTAAATTTGACAGATTCTTTTTCAGCTTGTGACCTATGTTTGATCAAAGTTCCTTTTCTTAGATGGGGTGCTAATATCTCTAGATGAACTATAGTTTTTGCATTGTGGTAGAGAACGTGACCTCCTACAGGTTTTTTACCATCCCCACTTTCGTAAACCTGTGTTGTGACTATCACAGGTATATCTTTTATCCTAGCTATCCTTAATAGATCGATAAGCTGCCTCCCCAAACGAGATGAAAGTCCTTCATTTTCATCACTATTGAACAATGCACGATAAAAGATAGTAAAGCTGTCAACGATCAATAAATGCACGTTCATATTCTCTCCAAGAGCTAAATTTGTAGCTTTTTCTAGCGATTGTTCCTGCTCTTCAAAAGAATGTGCCTTGAAAAAAAGGATGTTTTTTAGCACTTCTTCGGATTTTTCTCCTGATATCTGTTTTAATCTCTCTATGGAAACTCCTTCTGTATCCACGTATATTACTTTCTTCTCGTCCAATGCAACATTCCTTGCCAGCTGTAAGCATAGGTTGGTCTTTCCACTGCCACCTTCTCCAAAGAATTCAGTGACAGCTCCCTCTTCTACACCCCCTCGAAGAAGTGAATCTAAAGAATTACAGCCTGTAGGAACTCGCATGTTTTTTTGAAGTGTAGGTGGATAGTATTATGTTTTGTGGTGATTAGAAATACCATAATTCACCTTTTGAACAATCACATTTTTATATCATTTCTTTTTTAGGTTAGTGAGACCCTTTATGGGATAAAAGAGCCTTCTATTTGGCCACCATTAGAGGAGGTCATTGGAAGCGTTATGCTTCTTACACTCCTTTTTTATCAGCGAGGGTAGCCAAGCATGGCCAAAGGCGCAGGACTTAAGATCAAAACTGAAGGGTTCTGATAAGATATCCTGTCCCATAGGGGTCCGAGGGTTCAAATCCCTTCCCTCGCACTTTTTTGTAAAAAAACTGCACTAAAAACGTGTTGGGCTATCGGAGATAGCCCTTAATAAAAGGTTTTTAAAAATAA
>CAZEXI010000028.1:0-27002 GCA_964516805.1 uncultured Thermoplasmata archaeon | reverse complement strand
TTTCGACGTTTTCCGTATTGAGCCTCTATTATGTGGTAACTGCTGTTGAGATACAATATGTGTATGGTATATCTGGGATATCTACTGAATATATGAAATCATACTTTTTTGCTGTTCTTTATATGTTCGGAGCGGTGAGTTTGATATTCTTTTTCAGTAGTTTTTTGAAAAGGGCCATCACTTCAACTTTGTTAGGTTTCTTTTCTCTCCTTATGATATTTCCGATAGTAGAGCAGGTATTGAAACTGGTGGAAGTAGAACCCTGGTTTTTGATAAGTTACTATCAGGGTTTCATAACTGATGTTTTTGGTCTGGTACAATCCGTTCCGTCGGGACCGCCAGATAGTGCGTTTGGAGTTACTTTTACACCTGATTTCTATACAGGTATCCTTGTTCTGATAGCCTATACTTTGATACTGTTCTTGATGAGTCTTTTTGCTTCTTGCAGGAGGAGGATGGAATGAATTTTAAAAGATCATTTTCGGTTTTCAGTTTGGTTCTGATTGTTTTGATTATCATCAACAGTGTATTTATGATAGGTTTGGTAAATGGACAGAGTACCAATCAAAACCAACCTTTCCAGCCAGATTTAAGAGTTAAAGACCTCCAATTTTCAGATGATAAACCGAATGAAGATGATAACATAACGATAAGTGCCACTGTTCTGAACAACAGTACCACGCCTCTACAGGGATTAACACTCGTATTTTTGATAGATGGTCAAGAGATAAGTAACGTATCTGGTTTAGGATTGAATCCAGGAGAAAATAAGAGTTTTGAGATATTCTGGAAGGCTGAACCTGGATTCCATAATGTCAGTGCCTTATTGAGATATCAGGGAGTGGTCCTAAGAGATAGTGTTGCTAGTAAAGATATAGGTGTCGAGCCAGATCCTATAGGAGATATTCCTAGTTTGTTGGTATCAATCGTTGTGATATTAATATTCGTTTTTGTAACACTAATACTCCATAGTATCAGTAAAACATTGAGGAATAGTAAATCTAGAGGGTGATTGGTAGAAAATGACTTTCTATGGGTACTAATAAAAGAATTATAATTATCCAAGTTTTTTTAAGTATATATTTTTACAAAATTATCAAGAGTCATATCTAATGAACGCCGTTAAAAGTAGAGTTAAAAAACTTGCTAAGAATTAAAAAACATTTTTAAAACAATGTTATTATGATTTAAATGCAAAAATTATTAATAAGACAAATTGCACTAAGTCACTGGTGTTTTTAAGTATGCCTGAATGTGGAAATATAGATAACTGTGCTTTTTTTGAAAAATATGAAGAAGAGAAGGGGAACAGTCTAGCACTGAAAGGTTTTATAAATCAATATTGCAAGGGAACAAAGATGGACGAATGTGTGAGAAAAGAAGTGAGTAGAAAGTTAGGTGGACCACACAAGGTTCCTGATAATATGATGCCAGATGGAAATGCAATATCTGGTACCACAATGGATGACTGGTCCGAAAAGGTTAAGAAAATAGTTAAAGAATGAAATATTTTTGAGTACTCAAAACCATTTTAGAACCCTATTTTATTTTTTAGTTTTATTGATGAAGATATTTGCGTTATAAATAAAGAAAAAATAGGTTTATGTTATAAGTATTAATTTGTTTATTGACAATTCTCTAAGTGTCACGAAATGATCATTTTAATTTTTTATCTCCCTTTATTGATCCTAGTTTCTATACCTGCATATCAATACGAAAAGCACACTTATCAGGAGTAAACCAATAGTGAATCCAGGTATATTTCCATCTTTTTCGTCTTTACCGTACATCTGATTTTCAAAGAATTTCTCCTTGTCATCCTCAAAGCTCTTCATATCTCCTTCATCAGCAGGTTTAGAACCAAAGTATCCTAGTGGCTCGATAGAAGATACACTTCTAGCTACGTATTCATTTCCTAAAGGTCCCTGTTGCTGATCTAATATGTAGGCGTTACCAGTAAAAATAGCTCCCCATATCTCTCTTTTAAGCTCATCTTCTCTATATTTTCTATAAGCTGATTTATTCACACCTGGTTCTAAATGACTTATCTCTTCCCTTAATATCTCTTTTATCAAGTTTTCAACTTGCACCTTTTGGAAAGTAGCTTCAGATCTTTTAAATTCTGTACCGATCAATGATCCTAATCCAGGTATGACCATGGGGTCTAAACACTTATGCCTGTACAGTTTATCTATAGAAAAATCATAGGCTTGACAATTTGAGCGGAAAGGATGTACGATTGGATTGAATTGAGCCCATTCTGAAGAGTATTGGTCCATACTGAATCTATCAAACGTTTGGGAAAAGGTCAGTGTATATCCTACCCTACTTGCACCGATTATCGGTGTGAATTCCCTTCTAGTGAATTCCGAGTAAAGACCACCTACACTCAATACGTTGTTCAAACTAGATTCAGAGAACTGTTTATCTATATTTTTATCTACATCTTTTTCAGAGTAGTCGTGATTATTTTCACTTTCTATATCGACTTGAGCATTCAGTGATCCAGAGTAATTGAATTCATAAGATGCAGGAGCTATCGGTATATTATTCTGCTTATTTACAGTCCAGCTATTATTACCTAGATAATCCAGAGTAAGGTCGAGATCCCATTCTATATCGACTTTTTTAGAGGTTTCCCAGTGCATATCTTCGTTATAAAATTCGAAGTCGTAAGTCCCGTTCACGGAGGACTTTATCCTACCTTCTGATTTTATAGTCTGTTTTGTGATGCTCAGTCCTTCGTATCCTTCAGTTGATATCTCTTTTGCCCAGATATTTCCAGAGAATCTGATCCAACTTTTATGCACATTTATTTCAAAGCTGCTTGGACTAGTAGTTGAACCAATCTCGATATCAGCTTTTCCTTTAGAATAAAATCCTCCCTCATACTCGTACTTTCTTTTACCACCCTCATCTTCCAGATAATTAACATCATAGAAGAAAACGTCTCCACCAGTAAGTTCATTGATTTTTACTCCAGTTATATCCATGATCTGATTATCTCTGTCCAACCTGTTTTCGAAATCTTCTTCTGTAAACTCGGAATAGTCCATCACCCATTTGTAGGACTTAGCTGATTTTTTACTCTCATAAAGTAATGGTATATGAACCACTTCTTGTAGAGATAAAGTTCTCCACCCTTCCTGAACTGGGATTTCAGATAGGGACCAACCGTTATTTATGTGTTTGATATAGTAGCTATTGTCCTTGTTTACAGCAGCTACCCGATAGAATAGCACATCACCGTCAAAACCTCCTTTGTAATGCGAAAAGACGTTTTTTTCTCCAAAATCGTCTACATATTCAGTCTTGTTGGGACCAACAGTGTCTATGCACACATAATTGTACATCGTTGTCGCCCTGTAAATATTGTACTGGATTATCTCACTCCCACCTACATCTTTTGGTTTATCCCACTCTAAATTCACTTCTTCATTTTCATAATTTCCTTCTAGATTTCTTACTTCTGTAGATTCTTCACTCATAATAAATAGACAGGTCTCCTTCAATCCATAAGAAAAGTCAATATTCTTACCGGTCATCATCACTTTGAATTTATACTCACCTGTCAGAGGTTCTGGATCGGCCAATATATCTTCATTTTTCTTTGAGAATATGATTTTTACTGGATCTATTTCAGAAGGCTGGACATCTGTTGGATCAGCTACCTTTTTGGCCCACTTGTATATCTTATCACGTGAATCTAAATTTTTACCAAAATAATTAGTTCTTTCAAAAGAGGTTGCCTTTTTGTCTATTTTAGATTCTATCACTCTATTGATCTCTTCACCGTCAGGTCTAGTGATAGCGATCGAATACTCCGGATCATAATCAGTTTTTTCCTTATCACCTTCAACATTCAAAATGATCTCTTTAGGTGGCACGTCATATTCCATATCATAACTGTATGAGAATTCATAATATGTCAAGTCTTCAGTGATATCTCTAGGTTCTTCTGTATCGGTAGGTTGTGTCATCTCAACATGTTGAGCTATAGTATCATTACTAGAGTTGGACGTTCCATCAGATTTTGTAGCTAAAACTGACAATCCGCTTACAATTAGCACAAAGATGATCATGGTCGTTAAACAACTTTTTTTATTCATCCTCTCACCTCAATTTTCAAATTAGTCTTACTTTATATAAATTTTTTTTTAACTAAGTCAGTACAGATAATATTCTAATATTTTTTAAAATAACAATATAATTGAATTTAAGTTTCACCTGAGATATAAAGATCAAATCATTTTGAATTATTCTAACTTTGTTTATCTTTTATACCTGTATATCATAACGAAGAGGATACTTACCATCAGGACTGCCAACGAAAACCCAGGTGTTTTTTGTCCATCTTTATCTTTATCTGAAATCTGGTCATCGAAGAACTCCTCCTTATTTTCTTCAAACCTTTTCAGATCTCCATCGTCTAGTGGATTAGAACCAAAGTATCCCATAGGTTCGATATAGGACATCCCATCCATCAGCATCTCGATACCCAGCGGTCCTATCTGCTGGTCTAGCAAAACAGGACTCACTGTTAGAACATCTCCGAACAATACTTTCTTCAATCTTTTTTCTTCGGACTCTATAAACTTTTCAATCTGAGAAGAATTCAGTTCACTTTTATCTAATCTAGCTAATTCTTCTCTCAATCTCTCTCTGATAAGAGTTTTTGCATGTATATTATTATAGATAGTTTCTGACTTTTTCAATTCAGTACCTAGTAAAGAGCCAAGTCCGGGTAAGATCATCGGGTCTAAGCACTGATGACCATATAGATTTTCCATAGAGAAATTATAAGGTTGACAATTTGATAGGAAGGAGTTTCTTATAGGGTGAAATCTTCTTGTATCGATTTTCTTCAATTCTGAATAATCAAGGGGACCTATCATCTTGTCCAAGGCCATAGAATATCCTACTCTACTGGCCCCTATTATTGGTGTGAATTTTCTCCTGGTCCAATAAGAATATACAGATTCTTGATAAGCTGTATTGATCCTGCCAGAAATTTTCTTATCAACACTTTTCTTAGTATCATTGTTATTGTAATCGTGGTTGTCATCTAGTTCGATATCTCCATCAGTACTCATCGAACCTTTATAACTAAAATTGAAACCTTCATTAGGTGATGGTTCATTTTTTTCTCTATCGATGATCCAGCTGTTGTTTCCGTTGTAATCAAGTGTAAGATCGATGTTCCACTCGATTTCTATTTCTTTAGATGCTTCCCAGTGTTTATCTTCATCATCGATATCGAAATCATAACTCCCTTCACTGTCTGAGCTTATTTCACCTTTCGACTCTATGGTCTGTTTTGTGATCGTTAGACCTTCGTATCCTTCATTAGATATCTCTTTGGCCCATATCTCTCCTGAAAAATCGATCCAGCTTTTTTTCACATCTATGTTAAAACTGCTTGAAGATTTATTCGTTTGTATTTCTGCATCTACTTTTCCCTTAGAATAAAACCCACCCTGATACTCATATTTTCTTTCACCATTCTCTTTGCCGATGTAATCTATATCGTAGAAGAAAACGTCTCCTCCTTCTATCTCATTCACTTCAATATCGGTTGGTTCAAAGATGGACGGTCGGTGTAATCTTTCTTCGAAACGACCATCACCGAAATCAGAGTAATCCATGATCCACTTGTATGACATATCCGATTTTTTAGTTTTATCAATAGGGATATGTACAATTTCTTCAATCGATAAAGGTATCCAATCTTCTCTGAGAGGTATCATCTCAAAATCAAAATCTGAATTTAAGATCTTAGGATAGTATTTGCAGTCCTTGTTTACAGCTGCTACTCTATAGTACAAAATATCTCCTTTAAAACCGCTATGATGATAACCAATGTTATTTTTATTATCTAGATCATCAATATAATCTGTTTTATCACCACTTACATTTCCTATAGGGATGTAATTGAACGATGTTGTAGCCATGTATATATTGTACTGTAATATCTCACTACCTCCAATGCTTTTTGGTTTATCCCAATCAAGTTTTACCTTTCCATCTTCGTACGTCCCTTTCAGATCTCTTACCTGGGAGGGTTCTTTGCCCATAATAAAGATGCATGTTCCGCTTTTACTGAAATTCAGATCAACATCTTTTCCTAAGATAGAAATATTTATTCTATATCTTCCTTTCAAAGTTTCTGGATCGGAAAAAATATCCTCGTCATTCTTTGAAAAGATGGTTCTTATAGGGTTTATATCGATTGGTTTGATGCTGCCAGATTTTGAAGACTTATTAGCCCAGTTGAATACATTCTCACGTACTTCCTTGTTTTTAGCAAAATCGAAGCTCTTATCAAGAGGTCTATTGTCTTCAAGATCCATCTCTACCAATCTGTTTAGATCGTCTCCATCAGGCCTTTTAATAGTTATGAGCAAACCAGCTTGGTAGTCAACTTCGTCCATATTTCCTTCGATATTTATGACCACATTTTCAGGTGCTCTGCTATAATTCATATCGTAATTGTATGTGAATTTATGGAGAGTCATATTATCTCTAATTTTACGATCTACTGTTTTATCAGGAGATGTTTTTTCCAGGTGTGGGGCAAAAGAATTTTCATTTTCAGTTCCATGGCTATTCTGTGCAATAAAAGAGATACCACTAATAATCAATATACTGATTGCGAATAAAACTGTTATCTTTTTGATATTCATCCTCTTACCTCAACTATTCCAGTATTGATAATTAAATATATAAAAATGATGGATAAGATAATGAAAAAAAGAGAAAGGTTTTTACCTATAGATTCTCAGCTGCAGCTTCAGCGTTTTTGATATCTTCACCTGCTATACTGCTTACAAGTTCTAGTAAGTCAGTTAATAGTATCAATTGACCCTCTTCCTTTATTATACCTTCTAGATACTGTTGATTTACTGGAGTCTCTAAAGCCTTTGAAGGTTCTTCAATATCTTCAGTATTAACAGTTGGTATTTCGGTAACCTCAGATACCATTATCCCGATATCTTCAGTATCGCTGTACAATATCATCAGTTGAGAATCATCTTCTGAGAGGTTCAATCCTATACCTAGAACTTTAGGCATATCAAGGATGGTGATTATCTCGCCTCTTCTGTTAAGGATCCCTCTTACTTTTGGTGGGGTTGAGGGTACTGGTGTAACTTCCTCCAGCTGAATTATCTCCCTCACCTGTGATATAGGACAAGCCAGGTAATCATCACCTAGTCTGAATGTAACGACCTGCATCGTTTCGTTTTCATCTATCATCTTTTGTATATCCAAGTATATTCACCTCTATTATCCATCTATCTCATATTCTCTTACTATTTTATTCATTTCCGATGCCAAGCTGGATAACTGCTGAGCTGCACTGGAAAGTTCCTCTACAGATGCGTTCTGTTCCTCTGCTGCAGCTGCTGAAGATTCGGCCTCATCGTTATTTTCATCAGCTATCTCTGCCACATTTTCTACTTTGTTAGATGCTTCCTGTAGATCGCTGGCAACCTCATCAACTGCACCGGATATATTTTGAATGGATTCTGATACTGAGTCAGTAGCATCCCTTATTTCTTCTAAGGACTGTTTATTCTTTTCGGTTGCTTCATTTGCCTCTTCTGTCTTCTCTGTAACATCTTTAACACCCTCAACGACATCAGAAGCGTTTATTTGGGTCTGCTCTATGACTTTTCTGATATTTTCTGTTTCTTCTTGAGTCTCCTCTGCAAGATCTCTAACTGAATCAGCGACTACAGCAAATCCTTTCCCGTGTTCTCCAGCTCTTGCAGCTTCTATAGCTGCGTTTAAAGCAAGTAGATTAGTTTGTTCAGCTATATCTGAAATAGTTTCAATGACTTCGCCTATCTGATCAGATTGTTCGTCCAATTCGAAGGCTAACTCTCTGGTATCTTTCAGTCTCTGCTGTAATTCATCTACGGTTTCTGAAACATCTTCAGCATATTCACTTCCTTCATCAGTCTGTGCTGATACCTCTTCTGCTGATGCAGCGATATCCTCTGCTGATGCTGAGGTCTCCTCCATAGTGGCAGATACACCCTCGATCGTTTGAGCGAGATCTTCGGACATCTTTGCCTGTTCTGATGTTCCTGTAGATATACTCTGAACAGATGAAGATACATTCTCTGCAGTTGAACTCAGTTCTTCAGATGAAGCTGCTATCGATTCCGCTGCATTGTCCAATTCTTCCGCAGAACTCATAATGTTTTCGATATTATTCCTAGTTTCCTCTATACTTTGATTCACCGCTTCAGCTATCTCTTTATAATCACCAGACAATATAGAGGTGTCTATACTGTTGGTAAGATCACCTTCTGCTAGGTTCATCAATACGTTCTGGATCTGACCTAATACGTTATCGATATTATTGACTGTGGTGTTTATCGAATCTTTCATCTCGGCATAATCTCCGCTCATATCCTTGGTTATCTGTGCTGAAAGATCGCCTTGAGCTATCTGTCTCATGACCTCATTTATTTCTCTGACTGCGTTCTTTCTATCAGTTATATCCTCCAAAGACTCCACAGCACCTATGATGTTACCTTCTTCATCTTCTATAGGAGCAACGGTGGCAAGGACCATGATCTCCTCTCCAGATCTGCTCGTGATCGGAGCTTCTATCTCAAATCCATTTGGTATGGTCCCTGATTCTTCTATCTCTTCGTATTCTTGTAGTATTCCTTTTCCTTTCTCTAGAACTAGGTCAGCCGCTGTATCTCTATCTGTTTCATAGAAAGGTTTCCATGTATCAGTCGTGCCTATCATCTCTTCCCTGCTGTATTCAGTAAGTCTTTCCATCGCTTCATTGTAAGCGGTTATAACATGGTCTTTATTGATAACAAGGGTGGGCAGTGTGTTCTTCAAACCTTCTGAGTACTGCTTCATCTCTTCTTCCATCTCTTTTCTTTCGGTTATATCTTCTAATGATTCCACAGCACCTATCAAATTACCAGATTCATCTTCAATCGGTGCAACGGTTGCAAGTACTTCTATCTCTTTCCTGTTTTTATCTGTGATAGTTGCCTCGATTTCGAAACCATTAGGAATAGTTCCAGATCTTTTTATTTGCTTGTACTCCTGCAGTATACCCTTTCCTTTTTCCAGAACCAGATCAGCTGCGGTGTCCCTTTTATGATCGTAAAACAGTTTCCAAGAATCGGTCGTTCCGATCATTTCCTCTTTATCGTATCCTGTTAGCTTCTCCATCGCATCGTTATAAACAGTGATTTCATGATCTTTATTGATAACTAAAGTAGGGAGTGTATTTTCCAAACCTTCAGAATATTGTTTTAAATTTTCTAATTCCTTGTTTTTATTCTGAAGTTCTTCTTCTAATCTAGATTTTTCCTTCTTTAAATTATCTTTTTGCATTTTAGTCCTTTCAATTTCTCTCTCCAATTCAGATATTTTTTTATTCAACTTTTCGATCTTTTCACTATTATCATCGAATAATCCCATAGTATCACCTATTCATCTCTGTTGATTTCACTACATTTGAATCTATTTTAAATATTTTATTTACATATATCAAGTTTAAATATGAATTTTCATAGAATATTTTTTTGATACTATAATATGTAGAAACAATAAAGAAGAAAAGGTTTTTGAAACCTATCTATTTTTTTTGTATTTAGCCCAGAGCATCAGACCAGATGGCAGTACAAAAACAGCTACTAGAAAACTGTAGCCGATGGCTATCGACGTGATGAACCCAAATTTGGCTAAAGGCATGATCTGAGACATGGATAGTATAGCGAAGGCACCCATTGTTGTTGCTGCACTACCAAACAAAGCAGCCCCAGTATTTTGTACTGTATCATGCATTGCATCATAGAGTTTATCTTGTTCCTCTTTTTCCTCTAAGAATCTATGAGTTATATGGACACTGTAATCTATACCTATTCCCACTGTCAATGCAGTTATATTTACTGTCATAGCGTTCAAGGACACTCCTGATATGTACATCGTGCCTATTATCCATAAGGTTACTAGAGTTACAGGGATGGTTGTTATTATACCTAGGATCTTTGACCTGTTTAAGAAATAGAAAACTGTGGTCAATAGTCCAGCAATGATGATAATTGTAGCTATCATGGATTTTTGCTGTGTATTTGTCAATTCATTTGTTGTATAATAATTTAAGATGGAGTTGCTGATCACGTTTACTGAGTATCCGTCCTCTAAAGGTTCTGCATCATCTTCGAGCTCTTCTTTCAATTCTTTGGCATTTTCGTTGTCTTTATTCACGAGATCATCATTTTCTTTGATCTTGATGACAGCTTTTGTATATCTTCCTTCATCATTCTTGTAAAGCACACTTTTGATCGAATTTTTACTTATTTTATGTTCGTATAAAAGATCGTAAAGAAGAGATACGTTCTTATCAGGTATTCCATCGTTATCTGTATCGGAATTTGAAAATGCTTTCACTATCGTACGGTTATATATGTCCTGGTTCATACCAGCTGTACCATAATCTTGTAGTACTGATAAAGGAGAGCTTTTATCGTTGGTCTTCGTCAAATCGTTATCTTCTATATTATCGTAAATACTATCTATTTTTTCCAGATAGGTTGGATCACTAACATTGCCTTCAGTCAGTATGTAGGCATAGGAAGTGCTTACGTTAAAATTTCCTTCGATATAGTCGATATTTTCGCTTTGGGACATCTCTTCAGGTAGAAAATCCTTCATGCTGAAAGTAGTATCAATGTTCGCAACACCATAAATACTAGAAATTGTTATCAAAATGACAATGATGATCACGATAAACGGATGTTTGTCAGAAGCATCTGTGGATATGGAAAGTATTGAATTTATCAGACCATTGCCATTTTCCTTGAATTTTTTAAAGTGATTATTTTTATTTGAATTCTTTTTCTTATTGTCCTTTTTTTCTCTCCAATTTTCTACAAGCTGAATAACTGATGGGAGGAATGTGACCATCAAAAGGAAACTTGAACAGATACCTACGGCAGCTAGAATTCCGAAGTTTCTCATGGCAGATATGTTGCTGAATGTATTGGAAAGGAAACCTATAGCAGTTGTAAGTGTGGTCAGTACGAGTGCACCACCAACTGTTAAAATCGCAACTTTTGTTGACTTTTTAGGTGTTAGATTATTGTCTTTCTCTTCTCTATATCTAAGAACCATGTGAATACCATAATCAATAACGAGACCGGTGATCAGGATGGGAACGGCTATGATCATAGGATTGAAGTCATACCCGAGAAGGACGCCTATACCGAAAGTCCATACCAAAGCAAATACCAGTGATAGTAGGCTTACAAAAGTCTCAGTAAAAGTTCTGAATATTATCATCAACACTACGATCACGAATAGAAAAGCAATAGGAAGCAGCGTTGTCATGCTGTTCCTGGTACTTTGGTTTATCTGGTCATTCATAATCTGAGTGGCAAATATTTTTGGTGCTGAATTCTCACATTCTTCTTCGCTGATCTCTATTATATCGTACTGAGCTTCTTTTCTAGTTTCTGAAGAATAACTTGAGTTCATCTGAACAAGAGCTATAGTGCTGCTTGCTTTAATATCATCTGAAGATTCAAGTGATCCTAAGTCACTACTGACACTCAGCGATAATGTGTTATTAAACTGATCCATCAATTTTGGTATATTCTTACCATTATCCAGTTTGAGTTTTATACTATTGTATTTTTCAATACTTTTCTTCACTGATCTCCTGCTAGATGAGATATATTGTTTGAACTCTTGATAATTATTAGATACCTTTTTTGAGCCAGATATACTATTTATCGTGCAGTTAAGACTATTTAAAATTGAATTTGAATCCCTACAGTTTTCTGTGGCATTATTTAGGTTTGAATTAGATTCTTGAATATAATCGTTGATATTTTTCTGCATCCTATTTGTATCGTATGTAAGTGTTTCATGGGCAATCTCTTTTA
The DNA here is from genome assembly GCA_964516805.1 of uncultured Thermoplasmata archaeon. GTDB lineage: Archaea > Thermoplasmatota > Thermoplasmata > Halarchaeoplasmatales > Halarchaeoplasmataceae > CAYSTL01. The sequence continues at coordinate 15,075 of CAZEXI010000028.1, read as the reverse complement.
TCTCTTGGTCAGACATGTTAGATAAAATATTCTTCTTTTCTTCTAGAGTTAATGACTGTGAAGGCGTATCAAAAGAGGATGTAGGGTTAGAAGGTTTACCTTGAATTTCTTCCTTGATCTTAAAGAGATTCACTGTCATATCGATGGCCATATCGTTGAATTTTGATGGAGTATTTTCTTTCAGTATTCCGTTCATACCTTCGAAAAGTTGTTTAAAATATCTTAATCGAGGTTCTGACGCAACATCGAGATTTTTACAGAATAATTCAGTCTCATTTATCTTTGTATTTAAAGGTATCACTGGACTTTGTAACTTACCTAAAAGTTCTTTGAGTTGATTTTCGTAATTTTTTAAAGAGTTCCATGAGCTAGGGTCCATGATTATATCCGACGCTGAGCTCAATGATTTGGTTGTGTTTTCGTAAACAGAGCTAGAAAAATCAGTATCATAGGATAATTCGATCAAAGAGTTACCTATTGTAAAAGTATCATTAACTATGCTGTACATTTCAGTTTGATCTGATGACTTGACCACCATCTTTTCAGTGGTGGTATTCATCTCTAAGATTTGGTCCTGAATATGTAGAGTTTGATTAGTTAAAAGTATCATATCAGCTAGAGTGTTAACTCCAGATGGATTAGTATTTGAATCTGAAAGAGTCTTATTCACGTCCTCATTTTCTAGCAGATTTATTTTCGTGTTTAATGTATCCAACAATACTTTTTTTGAAAACACATTTCCATCTTCAGCTATGAATGCCACTTGAACGATCTCGTCGGAAGTACCAAAATCTTTCTCTATTTCGTTTATGAGTTCAGAATGTTTTGAATCTGGATTGAAAGACTCCTGCCTGCTGTTGATCTGTACACCGGTAGCAAAATATCCCATCAATATAGTGAATGCAATCACTAAAGCGATTATCTTCTTGGGATTTTCACTGACAAAGGATGGAAACAACTCAAATATTCCTTCAGAAGCATTCATGGATTATTCACCACTTTTCCAACTATCTACTAAGATATCGACAAATTTTTTCACATTCTCTTCGTTAAAATCCATCAGATGGTCCTTGCCTAGAAATGCATTTGTGACGAGGATCCTGAAGAAAAAACTGAAAAAGGTAATGGAAGCGATGTCTATATCGATATCTTTGATCAATCCATTTTTCTTCGCCTTTCTGAGATATTTCTTTAACAATTCTTGAGCGGTCCCTGGTACATGTGTGACTCTTTGCGTTCTTTTTGTTTCCATCAACATGATCTTCATCAATTCTGAGTTTTCGATTACCTTCTGACCTATCTCCATCCCTATCTTTATCAGATCGCTTTTCAGGTCGTCAGAAGGTTCTATATGTATTTCTTTTAGTTCTTTTTCGATATCCAACTCTTCATTTATACAGGCAAGAAATAGATTCTTTTTACTCTCAAAATGACGGAATAATGTCAACTCATTAACACCACTCTTTTCTGCAATTGATTTAGTGGTTGTTCCTTCATAACCGTTCTCGGAGAACAGTTTTAGCGCAGCTTTTAGCAACTTTTTTCGCGTTTCTTCTTTCGGGGACATGCTATCACAATGAATGTAAGTACATACTTACATTTGGAAAGGTAGTATTTATTATTTTTGCAAAAAAAAGATGATATTAGATCAAAATATGTAATAAAAAATCTTATTCTTCTATACTCAATAAAAATTTAACATCATCACATGGATAAATCTATTAAGCTCAAATTCAATTTTATATCATATGGGATCAAATTCGAAAGATGCTGGTAAATGGAAAGAAATCGAGAATTACAAAAGCAAGAAAAATACTGTAAAAAAGATAGAGTATAAAGGAGATTATTTCGTATTGAAAAAGTACGATCCTGAATTTATCGAAGGACTTGAGGTAGAACGTGATATATTAGAGAGATGTGATGAGAAAGGTATACCTGTTCCCAAGATAAAGTCATCTAAAGAAGACAGATTGATTCTTGAATACATCTCTGGAGATAACTGTAAAGAATTGTATGATAAAACAGAAGACGGAAGGATGAGGAAAAAAATCCTCTTTAATATAGCTTCATGGCTTGGTGAATTTCACAAGGAATTCGAATTCAAGAAAAGAAGAGGGGATTCGATATTGGCAAATTTCATCATGGCTAAAGATAAGGTTTATGGGATTGATTTTGAAGAATCTGAGGATGGTGATCCTTTCAGAGATGTGGGTGATTTATGCACTTCCATTTTACGTTTAAGACCAGCTTTCACTAATAAACGATTCAAGCAAGCTGATTTCTTCATCGATCAATATTTCTCGGAGGTACCAGTACCCATAAAAGATCTAACAGAGCCAGTGGCATTATCTCTTCTACATTACTCTAAATACAGTTCAATGGGAGGACTCATGAAAAAATGGGCAGAAAAGATACGTAGTAATGGTTTATCCAGTATATCTCAAAGCTGAATAGGAGTAAAAGAATAGTCAACACGGTGTCCCACAAAGTAAACCTGACTGGATAAAGAAAAGTCTTTCTTTTGTATGCACCAAAACCTCTGCCCTCCATGGAAGAAGCCAATGTATTAACTTTAGACATAGCTGAAAATAACAGTGGTAGAGTGGTGTATCTTATGGATTTTATCAACCCTTTCAATCCCTTATCTATCTTCAGACCTCTTATCTTCTGTGCCTGCTGTACGTTAGATAATTCAAACTGGAAAATTGGTGCGAATCTCATAGCCAAGATGAGAAGAAAACTGTACCTGTATGGTACTCCGATGTTTGCCAGTCCAGATGCTAATTTTTTTGGCTCAGTAGTACCGACAAATATCCATGACATCGTTATCAGTGAGAAGAATCTTCCAGCTATCAAGAAACCGGTTTTAATACTTCCTAAGGTGAGTTTGATCAGCCAAAGGTCAGCGATCACTTTTCCCTGAGGAACAAATATGATCTGTGCCAAGAAGATAGCTACTACTAAAAACAAGATGCCTTTCCCAAACCTACCTTTGATATTATAGATAATTTTAAGAGAGATCAACAGTACAACAAAACATAACAGTATGAAAATAGAATCAATCAAAAACACCATGACAGCACCAAGGACAAGAGCGAACAGCTTTACAACCGGATTTATTTCAGTTTTCATCCTTCAGCTCCCCCATTATATTTTTCAATCTTTCTGGTTTACCATCATAAGCTATCTTACCTTCTTTCATGACTAAAGCCCTGGTACAAAATCTTCTAGCGAAGTCGAGATCATGAGTAACGATAATCAGTGTTTTTCCTTTTTTCCATAGATCGTTCAGTATCGAAGCCATGTGTAAAGCGTTCTTATGGTCCTGTCCAGAAAATGGTTCGTCGATAATTATCAATTGAGGCTCATGATTTGAAGAAGAGTATATGTTCAATCTTCTTTTCTGTCCGAAACTGAGTGTATGTGGGTGTGTATCTTCTTCGACATCTTCTTCTTTCTTTATCTTCTTTAAATTCTTTTCTGCGTTAGGTCTACCTATATCGAAGTTATCTGGTCCGAACATCATCTCAGCTTTTATCGTGTTTTCAAATATCTGGTGATTAGGATTCTGAAAAACGTATCCGATATTCTTTCCGAGTTCATAGGGTGCGACCTTGTTTTTGTTTGTGATGATATCATCAAACACCTTTATTTTCCCATCCTGTACTTCTATCATACCTGATATATGCTTGATAAGGGTAGTTTTACCAGAACCATTCCTACCCATCAAAGTGATTATTTCACCCTTTTTGATGTCTACATCTATGTTCTCAAGTATTTTCTCTTCATCGATCGAATAGTTCAGACCTTTGATATTTACTACAGAACGATCTTTGTATTCTTTATCTCTGTTGTAATCAGGATATGAGTAATCGATAATTTTGTTTCTTCTTTCTTTGTCGATGGATTTAAAATCATCTATATCGTTAGTTATCTCTCCACCGTTCAATTTGATCATACTGTCCACATGGTCGAGAAGTTCCTCGATACGATGTTCAGCTAAGATCAGTGTTATATCCTCATTAGTTTTACGTATCTGTCTAACAGCATCTAAGACTTCTTCCATCGAAACATCATCCAGGTTAGCGGTTGGCTCATCAAGTATGAGTACACTTGGATTCAAGACGAGCATGGAGGCTATAGCGATCTTTTGCTTTTCACCTCCAGAAAGAGTATGTAGTTTTCTATCCCTCAATTCAGTACAGTTCAATTTTTCCAATACAGAAGTTATCTTATCGTCTATCTTTTCTCTTGGGACTTTAAAATTTTCTAATCCAAAGGCTATTTCATCCTCCACATCCTCTGTACAGAACTGAGACTCTGGATCTTGATGGACCATACCAACTTTTCTCGCGAGTTTTCTAGGATTCAAATTTTTCTTTTCATCAAATAAAATATCACCTTTTACTTCAGCGGGGATTATGTGTGGGATGAATCCGCTTATACAGTTAAGTAAAGTAGATTTCCCTGAAGCACTATCTCCTGAAACCCATACGAAATCACCTTTTTGGATTTTAAAAGAGATGTCTTTGATAGAATATTCATTCCTGCTTGGATATTTTACACTCAGATCTTTGACGTGTATGATGGGTTTTTCTTCATCTGACTTTGATCTCATAGACATCCTCTACCCACTTTGAGCCATCGATCCCTTTTGCCACGACCCTGTATTTACCGTCATTGAAAGTTAGTATTATATCATCATTATTTCTTATTTTGGTGATATTAAAAACAGCTGAGTATCCATCAGTTGCAACAACTTCTATCTCTTTGACCCCACTTTTCGGTTCCGCATTATCTATCACTATATTAAGTGGTACCCCTGTGTAATTCTTCGGTGGAACATGAGTGACGGAACCTATCAATTCAGCTCTAACTGTGATCTCCTGGTCTTTATAATCGTCATAGACAAAATCGTATTCGTTGTTAACTTTTCCTTCTATATGTACGTTCTCAGAGCCAGGGGCCTGATACACATTGGTGAAGTAATAAACACCTCCCACAGTGAACGCTACTAAAAAGAGAATAGTTATGATAACACTAGTGTACTTAATGTAGAGAGGTTTTTCACTTCTCTTTGTGTTTTCACTCTTAGCTTCAATTGGTTCTTTCTCAGTTCCGTGGATCAGTCCTCCGTGCTCTAAAGAATCCATCATCTGAAGTGTTATGTACCCCCCGAAGATCATACCAGAACCGAATGCGAGCATACCCAATACTAGAATAAGTATGATAGGAACTCCTGAGAAAAAGAAAGCCTGAAAAACGAATACGTTGGATGATGCAGATACACCACCAGCTATCATATATGGTATCAGATCCCGATTTCTTTTTGTATCATCTTTGAAAAGAACAGCGTCAACCAATATACCTTGAACTAGAGATACAACTACTATAACTACACCGTGAGTACTTCCTAAGAACAGTTCTACAGCACCTTTGATGAGCCCTGTAACAGTACCTACTCCTTTTTTTCTCGTTATACCAACAGCTAGAACGATCCATATAACGTGAAGACCGGCCATGAACTGTCCTGCACCAAATGGAACACCCACTATCCTATTTACTAAATTACCAAGATAACCGATGTAAGTTGAAAGTCCACCGCCTAACGCAGACAATAAAGCGATGGTAACAAGATCTTTAGTGGATAAGAAATGCTCCTTATCCATCCTCTATCACCTTCAAAGTTTTCACGTATTTACCCCATCTTGCACCGGCTGACTCGTAAACGTTCCAGCCCTGGTTTGGATAAGATGTATTAGCACAGTCCTGATTGGTGTAGTATCCATCTTCAGGTACCATCACTGCTCTAGGTCCATCTTCCCATTCCTCGATGGTCTGATTATCATACTCAAGGGCAAGTATGAACTCACCCTGGGACTTCATGTATTTTTCATCAGGATAGACGTTCAGATACCCAAATTTTTGTTCATATCCATCTATCGATTCTACTACCAGTGTATCATTTTTGGACATGCCTCCTACTCTCTCTAGAAGTGAGCTCACCTTCACACCTTCATACCATCCACCCCCTCTTTTATTACCGAACTGATTTTGGAAAGAAGAGGTACCTTCTACAGTTATATTGCTTAAAAGATCTTCATATCGATATGTAACGTTCTTATCTCCCTTCTTCACGAATATGTTGTAAACGTCTTCTTCCGACCTGTTTATCGGAACTTTAGTGAATTCCATACCTTTTTGGTCCGCATCCACAGACACGTAGTGATATTCACCTTGGACCAGTGATCCTCCACCACCTCCGGTTATCAATCTTTTTGTATTATTTGAAACATCCTGATAATATGCATGTATATGGCCAGACATGTATGCGGTCACATCATGATCTGAAATGAAATTGGACATCATTTGACTGGATTTTTTGTCCATGGTATGGGAATCACTAAAAGGGTCATAATATGGTGCATGAGTAACTATCACATTCTTTTTATCATTAGATAACTTAGAGCCCATCCATTCGATCTGGTCTTCAGTGATAGAAAGATTAGCAGAATTTAGAAATATGAAATTGTAATCAAAGTATGAGAATGAGTGCTGTAAAGGAGAAAATCTATTTTTGTACCTATTCTCTCCTCCGAATCTATTGTCATGATTGCCTATAGTAGTGTAAACAGGAAAATCTGTAGAGTTGATCACACTCTCGACGCTATCATACCCATTTTTTTCTCCAGAAGAAGTTAGATCACCTAGATGGATCAAGAATTCTATATCCTTCATCTGTTTGACAGCATCTTCAAATATATGGTTCATCCCCTGCGTGTCACCTATGACAGCAAATTTGAAATCGTTTTTTTCTGGAGTTTTAATAATGATATTTTTTGCTTCTTTTTTACCTATATTTATTGAAACGTTTTTGTCGTTAATATCGAATGAATCTCCTGCACCTTTCACCTCTGAACCTTCGTTACAGTTAGTAACAAGGATATCTCCTTTGAATCCCTGAATATCTATATTTGTTTCAGGAGAGTATGAGCGTATCGTTATTTTGGAATCATCTTCTTTTAGAACGATACCTCCATTCACATCTAAAGAATATACTTTATCTTCTGTATTATTCTCTATGCATCCAGGTAGATAAAAAGAAAAAGAGATTAGGAAGAGGATTGCCAGTACAGAGATCTTTTTATTCATGGTAATGTACCTTTTTAAGTTTATAGTCCTATCAGCTCTATCTCAACTACCATGCTGACCATCTTACTGCTGGATAGTTGTTCACCGACTATTCTCAAAGGTGCGTCTTCTTGCAGTGGCTCTCCTTCCAGTAGTGAAGCGACGATAATACTGTTGTTATGTGCTACTTTAGAGATCTCTAGTGACTGATTGTAATCATCACTTGCGATTATGTTAACTCTGTATCCTTGATTTACGAGTGTATCGTTGAGGGTCCAATCACCACTTTCTTCATCATCTACTGCACCAACAAGATACCATAAAGGTATCCCTTGATAGTGCAATGTTGTACCATCGTCTGTTATATTTTGATAAGCAGTATGTCCGCTATCCATCATCGATTGGAATTCATTCGAGGTTATTTCTCTGTTCACTGCACCGTTCAATGTGAGCGTCCATGAAGGCGTTAGTGGTGTTATACCAGATAGGCTTATCTCAGCAATCCTGCTTACCATCTGTCTTCCTGATAGTTTATCACCGACTATTCTAAGAGGAGCGTCTTCTTCAGGCAGTGGTTCACCGTTCAGTTCTAAAGCTACGATTATGCTGTTGTTATGAGCGACCTGAGATATATCGAAAGTGTAACTGTATCCGTCTTCAGCTATTACAGTGACGTTGTATCCTTGATTTACTAATGTATCATTGAGGGTCCAATCACCACTTTCCTGGTCATCTACAGCACCGACTAGGTACCATAAAGGAAGTCCTTTGTAGTGATATTCTGAGTTCCCATCAGTGTAGTTGTGGTAAACTGCATGATCACTAGTGTCCACTTTCATAGTGAACTCAGATGCATCGACTTCTTCAATCACAGTTCCGTTCAACTTAAGAGACCACGTTGGTGATGGTTCATCGAATATAAGCTCTATCTCAGCGATCCTGCTTACCATCTGTCTTCCTGAGAGTTTATCACCGACTAGTCTCAGTGGTGCATCATCATCTGGTAGTGGTTCACCGTTCAACTTGGATGCGATTATCATCGAATTATTATGAGCTACTTTATTACTCTTGAACGATTGATTGTATCCATCCTCTGCTATCACATTTACTCTATAACCTTCGTTAGCTAGAGTATCATTGAAGGTCCAGTGGTCGCCACTCTCATCATCATCTACAGCGCCGACTAAAATCCATAATGGAATGCCTTCGTAACTGTAATCAGTACCGCTTTCAGTGTAGTTATAGTATTCAGTGTGTGCTCCACATCCTACCATCGAATTGAAAGATCCAGAACTGAATTCCATGTTAACATTACCGTTCAAATTAAGGGTCCAATTTGATGTCTGAGGTAGGTCTGTAAGCTTAATTTCCTCTATGTTTTTGATCTTCTGCTTTCCTGAAAGCTCAGGACCAACAAGTCTTAATGGGAAATCACCTTCAGGTAGTGGTTCTCCGTTGACTCTGTTAGCCACCAGCATGGACTTATTGTTAGCGACCTTTTGTGATGGAATATCTATTGAATAACCATCTCCAGCTACCAAAGTAACGTTATATCCTTTCTCAGCTAGTTCTGTATTGAACATATAATGTCCTTCTGGAGCATCTGCACCATCGACTGCTGAAACTAAGATATAAAGTGCAAGACCTGTGTAGGTATCTCCATTTTCTGTATATGTTACGTTATGCCAATCACAACTAGCAGCACTCTCAAACGTCTGCTTGTCCATATCCATGGTCGTTAAACCATCCAGATGTAGTGACCAGTCCTCTTCAGCTCCTTTTATCCTTAGAGTTCTCACGTATTTTGACCAGAAATGACTTTCTGTGGTTTCACCATCTTCAGTTACCAATGCTATCCTTAATGGACCGTCTGGGAAGTTGGTTTCTCCATCTTTCCTGTATCCTAATATCATATTAACGCTGCCGTTTTCTTCCTTAACATTTCCTTCATCATCGTATGTTGTAAATTGTCCGTTCACTTGTTCATCAGAGAATGTCATCGTGTATCCATCTGTAGATTCTACTTCAAGAGTATAGTCCTCTTCATTGTACATGTTGGCTACGAGTTTTGTAACGTTTACACCTTTGTAATCCCAAGGACCCTCTATATTTCCTACTGAATTAAGGAAACTACCTGTTCCAGTGTATGATTCCATGCTCATTATCTCTTCCATGGTATAGTTGTGAGTAGTTGTGCCTTCAAGTGTCAGTGCTGTATCATTCTGAGGATAGACATCTTCTTTAAGCTCTATTTTTTCTACCATCTTCACCCATAATGAGCTAGCAGATGTCTGCCTGCTGAACTCGGATGCCAAGGACTTTGTTAGATTATGGTCAGCATTGCTGAACTCTTCATCCTCTGGTAGAACAGCTATCCTTGGACCGTCTTCCCAATCAGGTACTTTTGTACCATCTTTCTGGTATGCTATTATTATTTCACCCTGTATTTCTGCCTTTTCACCTGTTGGGTTGATCTGGTCGTATGAATATTTCATCGAATAATCATCAGAAGCAGTTACCTGCACTAAATCGTTTCGATCCATATCGGTTATCAGATCGTTCAGAGCAACTCCTGTGTAATCACTTTTTTCGTTCCAGTTCTGGAATCTGTTCTGATATTTGACGGTACCAGAGACAGTGTCCATTGATTCGAGATCAGAAAGGGTCATATCTTCACCATTGACTGTGATCAGGCCTTCTCCACCTGTTGGATTGACCCTCAGATATCTAACTTTTTTAGCCCAATACTGACTATGAGTGATCTTTGGATCTTCACTGACTGTTAAAACTCTAAGTGGTCCACCATAGAGTGTATCTTCTCCAATTTCTTCATAAGCGAGTATCAAAGTAACGTCACCTTTTTCTGTGACTACATCGCCTTCTTCATTATAGATTATAAATTGACCGTTCACCTGCTTTTTAGTATAAGTTATCGTATAGCCGTCAGAAGCTTCTACTTCAAGTTTGTAGTTATCTTTTTCATAGGTGTTAGAAACAAGTTTTGTAACGTTTACACCTTTGTACTCAAATGGACCCTCCACATTTCCAGCTTTATTGATATATTGTCCCTCACCAATGTATGATTCCATACTTTTTATCTCTTCTATAGTGTAATCGTGAGTAGTGGTTCCTTCAAGGGTCAGAGCGGTTTCTGTATCGGAAAATACATCTTCTTTTAACTCTATCTTTTCTACCATCTTCACCCATAGAGAGCCGGCTGATCCTTGTCTGCTAAATTCAGAAGCTAAGTTTTTAGTTAAATTTATGTCATCATTACTGAATTCTCCATCAGGAGGCAGAATAGCTATCTGGGGACCATCTTCCCAATCAGGAACTTTCTGATCATCCTTTTTGTATGCTAAGATCAAGTCGCCCTGTATATCAGCATATTCACCTGTAGGGTTAACTTGATTGTAAGAATAATTCATCGAGTAACCATCAGATGCTGAAACATGAAGAACGTCGTTCTGATCCATATCTTTGACAAGCTCGTTCAGAGCAACTCCTTCATAAGTAGCATTATCGTTCCAGTTACCGAATCTGTTCTGATACATTGCAGACCCTGTTACAGTAGATTTCGATTCAAGGTCTTCTAAACTCATCTCCTTTCCATCTACCGTCAGCAGTTTTGAGCTGTCATCACTTGAATCACCAGTTGGATTTGTATAAAGATATACTAATGGAACAGCGATAAGCAGCACTGCTACAATCGTAACAGCGAGCATTCTCATTCTTTTATCTTCTAACATTTTAAATACCTCGTTATGTTTACTCAAGCATATCTGTTATATTTATTTTTTTATGGAGGTGCTTTTGAAAATGGAAGAAAATTTTTGTAAAGCTATAGTATTTAAAAAGGACAACATTAATATCTCGTTTTCACTCTAAAAAATAGCAGGTGGATATTATCATAGTATTCAGATCTGAGAAAGAACATAATGAGTTTTATCATCCTGGTAAAGATAGTATGGAGGAAGTGAAAGTAGAGATACGTTTTGATCCATTGACTGGTAAAACTTCGAGGATCGTGCAGAAACCGTTTCCTATTGCTGAAGACCCAGATATGAGTGATGTAGAGAAAGATGGTTTCTGCCCCATGTGTCCGGAGAACATATACGATGTTGGAGCTAGAGATCCTAGGATTTTAGATAAAAAATTAGGTGAAAAGGGAGAAGCAGTTCTGATGGCTAACATAACCCCTTATGCAGAGTATTCTTTGGTTTGCAGGTTAGCAGAGGATCATTATTTAGAGCTCGATGAGTTTAAAGAACATCATTTTTCCGATGGTTTTGATCTATTGAAAGATTATCTCGAAGTTTTGAAAGGAAATGGTGAAAACAAGTACCCATCTATAATAATGAACTATCTGAAACCTGCTGGAAGCAGTATTGTACATCCACATATCCAGATGTTGATTTCTAGTCATCCTAACGACTATTACAAAAGAAGATACGAGGAAGGGAGACGATTCTATGAAGATGAGAGGAAGAATTATTGGAAAAAATTAGTCGAGAAAGATGAGGAAAGAAGGATAGGAAAAACAGGTGATATTGACTGGTTAGCTGCATTCTCTCCACAGGGATTTGAGCATGTTAAGGGGATATATGATGGTAGCTTTGATGAGATAGATACTGATGACCTTTCAAAAGGTATAGTGAATGTATTGAGAACTTATAAAAATTTGAACTATAATTCATTCAACTTCTCGATTTTTATTCCACCTTTAAATCAAGAAGAAGGATATGCTACGGTTATAGATTTAGTAGCAAGGTCAAATTTGGATAAGTTTTACTGGTCCGATGTCAGTGCTATCTCAAAACTTCAGGATGAACCTTTAGTGAATAGAAAGCCAGAGGATATGATATATGATTATAAAAGGGGATTTGATTAAGATATATTAAAACCTGGTGAAATAGGATTAATAATCACCTTTTTATTTGTAAAATTTCAAAAATAATAAATATTTCTCAACGTTAGGCCTTTTAATAAGGTATCCTTATGGAGAAAGAAATAATATCTGATAATCTGGAAAATTTCTATAAAAAAAAGAAAAATGTAATTTCTATATTTGTAGGAATCGTACTTTTTGTTATAGTATATTACTTCCCTTTAGGTTCTCTTCAGGCCTTGAATAGTGATATGAGGGCTGCTTTAGGTATACTAATACTTGCAGCGGTATTATGGATGACAGAAGCGATTCCACTTTATGTTACATCTTTGGTTGTAGTGCTGGGCCAAATTTTTTTTATACAGGAAAAAACAGTCTCTTCAGCAGAAGCTTTATCACCATTCTTTAGCCCGATAATTGCACTTTTTTTTGGTGGATTTGTCCTAGCTGCTGCTCTCAGTCAATATGAACTAGATTTGAAGATGATAAAAGGTGTTTTAAAGTTAGCTGGAAGGGCACCCAAATCAATCCTGTTTGCTATGATGGGGATCACTGGTATTTTATCCATGTGGATGTCAAACACAGCAACTACTGCTTTGATGATAGCACTTGCTGTGCCAATATATACTCAGATACCAAAAGACGATAAGTTCAAAAAAGCGTTAATACTTGGCGTACCTTTTGCGGCTAACATAGGAGGTATGGTCACTCCAATTGGTACGCCTCCTAATGCGATCATTATAGAGGAATTATCTATCAAGGGTACTTCTATAGGTTTTCTGGATTGGATGATTATGACATTACCGTTGGCTCTGATATTATTCATTTTTACATATTTCGTTCTTTATTTCTCTTTCTCATCAAAAACTGATTCGATTAATATAGAGATGGAGGAAAAAATCGATTCAGGCTTTTCAAAAACACAAATCTTTGTACTACTTATCTTTATGTTGACTGTAGCTCTTTGGTTGGGTTCCTCAATTGAAGTTATGGGTGAATTTTTCCAGCATCCAGGATTTATAGCTCTAATACCACCAGTAGCTTTCTTCAGCACAGGATTACTCGATAAAGATGATCTTGCTGACTTGAATTGGGATGTTCTTCTGCTGATGGGAGGGGGTTTATCACTTGGGAACGCGATTTCATCAACAGGATTAGATGACTGGATCGTAGGTTTGATAGGATATGGTTCAATGGGAATCGTCCTGTTGATCTTATCTTTCTCTGCTATAGCAGTTGTACTCTCTACATTCATGAGTAATACGGCCACTGCGTCTCTAATGGCTCCATTGATGCTTGCTATAGGGATGGACCTTGGTGTTGAAGTATCTATAATGGCATCTATTGCCTTAGCCTGTTCTGTAGCTATGGCATTACCTGTAAGTACTCCTCCAAATGCTATCGCCTATGGTACAGATGTGATAGATGTTAAGGATATGATCAAATATGGTGGTCTTGTAAGTATTATAGGAATAATACTGTTGACTATTGTATTTGGTTTTGGTGTTTATATATATTAATGCTAATTTATATTATGACCTAAAATTTATACAATAAAAGGAATTTTGAAATGAAAAATAGCATATAGCTGTTTTTAGATAATTATGTATGGATGAACCAGATTTAGTCAAGGATATTAAAGTGGAGGACCCGGAAGAACTAGAATCACTTCTTGAAAGAGCTTACTGGATAGAAGCAGAATTCGAACAAAGTTTTCAGTGGGAAGCATATACAACTCTAAGTGAAAGGCACAGAGATAAGATCTTTAGATTATCTCACGATTCTCAGGGACATAAAACTGTTCTAAGAAAAATCATTAAGAATCTTGAAGGCATCTCTATGGAAAGGGTCGAAAAGAACGCTGGACAAAAAGATTTTGATTTTAAACCAGGATGGCAGGACTCAGAGATTTTCACGGAGATTCTCAAGTATGAACATTTGGTAAAAGATATCTATACGAGGATAAAAGATTATGCTAGTGATGATCTGATCGAAGAGATCTGGCAAAAAGAGGATGCTGAGGAATTCTTTACAACGTTTAAATACCTGATAGAGCAGGAAGAAGAACACGTGGAAATAGTGAAACCAGAGGCAGGCAAGGTCAGTAGAATAAAGTAGGGTGATCCAATTATGATGATTTAGAGATATTATCTCCCTTCTGGTAGTTTAAGCTTTGATATAATTTTATTTATCATTTTTAACAGGAGGTTTATATTTAGGCAGTAGAACCAATAATCCAGCGATTATAGCCATTGCACCTCCTACCATGAATGTGAATCTAAAACCGTATCCTTTCATCATGACTGCTGCCACGTATCCACCATAAAGTCCCCCCAGCATTTTAGCCGAGTACAGTAAACCGTAATTACCTGCTGCGTTTTTCTCCCCATAATAATGACCAGTGATCGCTGGGAACAATGAAAATAATGGGCCCCAGAAGAATAAAGCGATCAGAACACTTACCAGGAATAATATGGAATTGTGGGTCTGGGCAATTATAAGAAGGAATACCCCTGTCAAAACGAAGCTGGCTAGCATAGTGATCTCTCTACCGAACTTATCCGAAACTCTACCCATCACGATCCTTCCTGCACCGTTTGTTACAGCTAAACCTGCAGCTGCTACAGTACCAACCATGGAGACGAAACCAACATGATCTGAATATTCGACTATCTTAGATATCGTCATCAAACCTGCTCCGCTTATCAAAAAAAATGAAGCGTACAGAACCCAGAACTGCCATGTTTTTACTGTCTCTTTCAAACCATACTGATGAGTGGAGGGTCTTGAGATACTTTCACTATCACTGGAAGACCAGTTTCTTGGTCTCCACCCAGTAGGTGGATCTTTCATCACGTATCCACAAACGACTATTATAACACCTACAATTATGGCGATAGTCGTGAGTATTACATTGTAATTATTCACAGTTGCATAGCTTCTTATCCAAAATATGAAAGGGATGGAACCCCAGGAAAAAGCTCCAGCTATCAAACCAGTAGTGAGACCTCTTTTGTCTGGAAACCATTTGTTTCCAGTATTGACAGCGTTGCTGT
>CAZEXI010000027.1:17710-28247 GCA_964516805.1 uncultured Thermoplasmata archaeon | reverse complement strand
ATGACTCTATTATTTATTTTTTGTTGATTTTATTGTGTTATCTGCGAATTATTTCGTTTCATATTTTACCACCTTTTTTGGTTATCTACTGGAATTGTCTTACAATTCCATCGATATATAGAATGTAATTCCATAAATATATCAAAAGATATCTCAAAAAAATTCCTGTAGACTCCCATAAAATCATTATCTAAATCGCTACTTAAACGTTGACGAAATTTTTTGCAGATAATAAAGGAAAATATTAGGCGAAGGGGTAAAAGATCTAATAAAATTTTCAGTAATATGGATTACCTTATTATTTGTTGGTGCAATGACATAAATAACCCTAACAAGATATTTATTAAAGACATTTTATTACGGATTGAACTTGTAATTATAATATACAAAATACCGTATGATGTGGTATTCTTTATTCTGTTAGATCTACAATATCACTTAATTTTCGATAGACTCGGTTAAGCGTAATTTATATTACAACCCTCTTGTTAGATTTTATTGATCAAATATGACCCAACAAGAATACAGCCAAAAGGTGATGGACCATTTTCAAAATCCAAAAAATATGGGGGAGATAGAAGATGCTGATGCAGTTGGTGAAGCTGGAAATCCAGTATGTGGAGACATGATGATAATATATCTTAAAATAGATGATAACAAAATATCTGAGATCAAGTTTAAAACATTTGGCTGTGCAGCAGCTATAGCTACTTCTTCGATGATTACTGAGATGGCTGAAGGTAAGTCGTTAAAGGAAGCTTATAATATATCTAGAGATGATGTTGCTGAAGAATTAGGTGGTTTACCTGAAGTAAAGATGCACTGCTCTAATCTGGCAGCAGATGCTTTGAAAGAAGCTATCAAAAATTATCTCAAAGAAAACGACCTAGAAATAGAAGGGGTCCAATTGGAAAATGACGAATAAATAACCGTTTTTGCACTAATTGCCCAAAAGTATTAAATGATACCTCTTTTACTGCCTTATTGATAATATGTATGATGTATTAGTTGTTGGAATAGGACCAGCAGGTTACACAGCTTCACTTTACTCAGCTAGATATAAACTTGATACGATCCAAATCGGTGAGATGCCAGGTGGCTTGATCTCAGAATCACCTGAAGTCTGTAATTACCCAGGTTTCAAAAACATTAGTGGCATGGATCTCATCAATAAAATGGAAGAACAAGTAAAGGACCTAGGTGTAGAAGTAGCATACGATAAAGTAGAAAAAATAGAAGGAAAAGATCTCCATTTCAAAGTGAAAACTACTAGGGATGAATACGAAGCTAAGAAAATTATACTAGCTACCGGTCAAGAAAAAAGAAAACTAGGGTTAGACCGCGAAGAAGAACTTACTGGAAGGGGAATAAGTTACTGTGCAACATGCGATGCTGCATTTTATGATGGTAAAATAGTTGGTGTAGTAGGTGGTGGAGACTCAGCTTTAGTTTCTGCACTGCTTTTATCTAAATATGCTGAAAAAGTATACATCTTGTACAGAAAAGAGGAATTCTTTAGGCCTGAACCAATAAGAGTGGAAGAAGTTCATAATAATGAGAAGATAGAACCTGTTTTCAACGTAAATGTAGAGGAACTAAAAGGTGATGAAAAATTATCTTCAGTAAAACTCGATAACGGTGAAGAATTGGACGTGGACGGTCTCTTTATAGAGATAGGCTCTATCCCAAATAATGATTTAGCTAATGACTTAGGTGTCAAAACAACAGAAGGTGGCTACATAAAAACAGACAGAAAAAGAAGAACCAATGTGTCAGGTATCTATGCAGCCGGAGACGTTATCGATTCTCCATTAAAGCAGGTCATCACAGCAGCAGGGCAAGCAGCAGAAGCTGCAGACACAGCCTATGAAGATCTGGAAAGACAGAGTGTTAAAGAGTAGAAAACATTTTTAATAAGCAACCTTCTTTTATCCATATTATCTTTATAGTGTGGCTAACACATGAGAAATAATTATATCGCCATTATAACAATCTGGATCGCTGCTATTATCCTAGTAGCTATGACGTTTAGCTTTTTTCCAGGATTTCTAAGGGAGAAAGCTGATCTCTATAATTCAACAGAATATGCCCAGATGTATCTCAATGATGACAAATATGAAGATCTAGAAATCGAATATGATTATGTAGATGGATATGGACCGACCGACGGTTCTAGAAATCAGTTGATCCATATTATCAATAAATATTGTGATAAAAATAAAGTAAGAGATCATATCGATGATGAGATCAAGGATGAAGATCGTAGAAATTTCTATACTGAAGAAGATATTTATGAACTGAATGAAGAATATCAAGATAATTATAGAGAAGAAGATACCGTTAACATCCATATTTTATTCTTAGATGGTGAATGGAAAAAAGACACGGATGTTTTAGGTCTTTCCTACGAAGGTAATAAAATAGTAATTTTTAAACAAGCTATAATGAGTATTTCCTCAAAAAGTAGTCTAGATGTATTAGAGATCGAAAAATCTGTTATAATACACGAATTCGGACATCTTATTTCTCTAGTTGGTATTAATTATCATTCAGACCACGAAGTAGGTGATCATCATTGCGACCAGGAAGCAGGAAAGTGCGCAATGGCATCATCTGTTGAAGTAAATATAGGTAGATTAAGCGAAACACCACCTGCTGACTTCTGTGAACAATGTCAAGAAGACATTGAAAAAATAAAGGATAAAGATATCGGCAGGGGTTTAGAAGAATATATCACTTACGCGACTATCATCAGTGAAGTGGGGATATTTATAGGGATATCAGTCTCGCTTAAGCCAGAAAAGAGATATACATATAGGTATCCAGCTGACAAACAGGTTAGAAATGATCGATATGGAAATGATGATAAATCAAATTATAACAATGAATACTATTATGATGATTATAACCAAAAGAAGGATAGCTACAACCAGGAAAAATCTAGTGGTAAAAAATACTACTAATCCTGAACCTTATAATTATATGAAAAACTCACTTCATTATTTTTTTCTTCAGACATTATCTCTTTCAATCTTATTACTTCGAGTTCTTCATCATCTAATTCCTCTATCAGACCTGAAATATGGCCATCCCCAACCACTGCAACTACTGAACCGTATCTTTTTTCCAGGTCCTTCATGTTTTTAGCCATGAACTTATTCCTATCCTCTATCAATATCCTAGACATAGATGGCATCTGTGATTCCATCACATCCATGTACTGTTCTTCGTTATCTTGATATCTTTTTATCTCCTTCTCTATCTTTCCTTTACCGCTGATCAATCCAACTATTCCACCTATTATGAGATATATTTTCTCTTTAAAACTCATACTATCTAGTAATTTTTTGAAAACTCTTTGAGCTGGAAGATCTATAAGTGCTATACTAGAACCGATCTCTTTAGCTGCCTCTATTGAAGATAACATCTCTTCACCCACTTTTACATTATATCTTTTTGCTATCTTCTTTTGGATGATCGATAATAACCTATATACAAATGGTAAATTGCCTCTCCCTTCTTCTCCAGATTTTAAAGATTCGTACCTTGCCCTATCAAGTTCTACAGCTACCACAGAAGGATGTCTGCTCTTGATCTCTTTCTTTACTCTTTCTGAAATATCTAGTACGTGTGCTACTCCAATTATAGTGATCATCGGTATAGCCCATTTTCCGTGATTATATAAAAATATGTTGACTCAGTGTGTATGACCATGTTCTTCTTCCTCTGGATGACATATCATCTGAACAGTATCATCACCACATTCTATACATTCTAATTCTAAAGTAGAGTGATAGATATGGAATTCTTCATGGAGTATCTCTCTCACCCTTGATTTTATCTTCTCACTTTCCATCATACTGATGTTGTCAACGAGTATGTGTGCTGAGAATGAATGGATACTAGAACATAAGGTCCAAAGATGTACATCGTGTACATCTCTTACATCATCTAGAGCTTTAATAGAATCAATAACCTCCGGAACTTCCAAATCCTCAGGAGTCCACTGCATTATTATTCCAATAGATTCTTTCAGTAACTTTACAGACCCAGAAATTATCATTATGCCTATTATTACGCTTAAAATAGGATCTATAGTGTAATAACCTGTATAATATATTATAACAGCACCAGCAACAACCGCTCCACTAGATAACGTATCAGCTAAAAGATGCAGGTAAGCCCCTCTAACGTTGATATCTTTATGACCATGTAGTATGTAAGTAGCGTAAAGATTACCAATCAAACCGATAACTGCAATCACAAGCATTTCTGTCGATTTGATCGATTCAGGGGATACGAATCTACCATAAGCCTCATAAAATATGTAACCACTGACTACTAAAAGGATGACTGAATTGAATAGTGCAGCTAGAACTTCAGCACGATGGTGTCCAAACGTTGCTTCTTCATGTGGTGGAAGCATCGCAAGATTGATTGCAGTTATTGAAGTTCCTATAGCCAAAATGTCAGTTAATACATGTCCTGCATCACCCAATAAAGCTAGAGAATTAGAGATAAGATAACCAAAAACCTCAGCGGCTAATAGACCTATATTTATTATTAAAGCGATCATCAGTTTATTTTTTATACCACTTTTTCCTGAATTACCTATCTGCATCCATCGATCACCTTAGAGAGTTTTTTCAATGCTTTTCTGAGTACATCAGGGTCTTCCCCGAAGGTCAAGCGAATGTGTTGACCAAATCTATCTGTTCTCGTAAAATAATGACCTGGGGATACGAGCACCCCTTCATCTTTAGCGTTCCTGGCAAACTCTATAGAATCACATGAGATATCTAAACGAGGAAAAGAGATTATACCTCCTGAAGGCTCTATCCATTTCACATTATTTACTTCATTGATCCAATCTTTCACGACAGATTTACCTTCAGCTGCTATCCTTCTTGACCTTTCTATTATTTCTTCTTTTCTTTGCAACTCATTCAGAGCTATTTTTTCAGATATCGATGATGTAGAAGTGATCGACAGTAACTTTATGGAGTCCATATTTTCAGCTAATCTTTCATCTCTTGTTACAGTCCAACCAAACCTTATCCCACCCATGCCATATACTTTAGATAAGCTGTTAGTTGATATCACATTTTTACCTAATGAAATCGCAGATTTTGTATAGTTTAAAATATCTCTGAAGACTTCATCTACTACCAAATAGGCATCGTTATCCATCAAAATCTTTTGGAGTTCTTTCATCTCTTTGATCTCTGTATATAATCCACTAGGATTGTGCGGATTAGTCAGGACTACAGCCCTAGTGTTTTCATCGATCTTTTCTATTAACTCATCTATATCAATCTTAAATCTATTATCATATTTTCTATTTAATGTTCTTACCTCGTTGTTCATGGACTCAGCCATTTTCTGTATTGGAAGGTAAGTTGGGTCCTCTATAATTACATTGGAATCTTTTTCTAAAACAGTCAAAAGACTTAGAAAGTTAGCTGATTGGGCACCAAAAGTAGTTATTGGAAATACATCTTTCTCATAAAATGAAGATATCTTCTCAACTATTTCATCTTCTATCTCATGGTCATGTCCTAATAGGTGGCCTTTCTCTATAATTGATCCACTAGACAGCTCATAGTCAGGAATAGAACTAGACGCTAGGTTATAAGATATATCTTCGTTCTCGACTAACCAATCGATCAAAGGGTGCTCAAATTGATTCATATTGATATTTGTAGACATTATTATCTTTAATATTAGTTTTCCCTAGATACCTCATCAGTCATGATCTTCTTTTTTTCATCGAAGCCCTGTTTCTTATAAAAATCGATTGCTCTATCATTTGAAGATAATACTTCTAATTTCAAAATATCAACATTAGAACTCTTCGCATCCTCTCTTTCAAATTCCATCAATTCTTTTCCTAGACCCTCTCCGTAATGATCTGGATGTATTGTAATAGTCAATATCTCTCTGATCTTTTTATCAGAAATTGAATCGTGATAACATCTAGAGTGAAGGAATCCTAGAACTCGTTCTTCATCCTCTACTAATATCATCCTATCTTTCTCAAAAAATTTTTTTAAATATTTTATCAGTCTTTCCTTTTCTAATTCTATGCTTTCATCTTCATAAACTGGAGTAAGAGAATTTATCTCTATATCGACTATATCTAAAATATCTTCTTTTTCTACTTCTCTTATCTCTCTCATAACCATAATATACTAATCAATCCTTTTATTAAACACTTTATCAATAGGGGCAAACATGGAGATAATACCGTCTATTTCATTTAAAAACGAGGAACCTGTAATAGTAGAAGAAGGGGATTATGAATACCTTAAAGTTGATGATGATGTCCTTAATCTAGATGAAATCATGGATGAACTGATAGACTATGAAAAATTATATTATCTTGATATAGACGGTATTAACAAAAACAAGCCTCAAATAGATGTAATTAGAGAATTGAGTCTCAGAAAAGAGCTGTGGGGAGATACAGGAGCAAGGGATGAGAACGGTATAACCGACGCTTACATAGCTGGACTTACCAGAGCTGTTCTCTCCACTAAAACAGCTTATAAATGGGAGGCATTCGAAAAGGCAGCTAAGATGAGCGATGAGCTTATAATGGGTCTCGATATAGATGATGGCATAATCTCGCCAACAGAAGAGATCAGAAATATGTCTTTGAGAGAGATGATAAGAAAAGGCCTTGATATAAATATAGATACATTCGTTATAGCTGATTTGTCCGAAGGTAAGTTCGATAGAAATAAGTTAGATATGCTGCCCGAAGGAAAGTATGATGTGTTCGTTGGAGGAGTATCGAAAGATAGGATCAAAGATTTAGACCATCCAAATCTATCAGGTTTCATACTTGGATTGAAGGAGGCGATACAATACAAGAGCAATTAAAACAGATATTAGCCTTCCTTTTCCAGAGGGAAGGGAAAGAAATAGATAAAAATGATTTTATTTACATTCCTTCAGCAGACCTAGGCTGGTTCTCTTCTGAAGAAGCTAGAGAATTATTAAAAATATCAAAAGATGCTGGTTTGGTAACACTAAAAGATGATAAAGTTAAATCTAATTTCGATTTTGAAACTATTCAGATACCAATGGGCTTTGAACCGCCTAAAGACCTGTTAGAAAAAGAAGTAAAAAAAGATATCGTGCCAATTTTACTTGGAGAGATTTCTGAGAAAACGGACCTTGATAGACAAAAAATAATGGCAAAAGTCAATAAAAAACAAGATGAGCTAAATATCAACATAAAAACCGCGCTTTTACTGGTAGCACATGAAAAAGGAATAGTTATCAAAAATAAAAATGACTATATTAGGAAAATCGAAGAAGAAATCCTAGAGAACTGAATATCTTAGTTTGATTCTAACCCTTCCCAATCACCGCTTTTATACTTACCCTTATCTAACATAACTTCTAACATTTTTGTAACTCCTGGTAGATCTTCAGTATCTCCACTCCAATCCTCTATATCCCCCTCATAACGATCTTCAATATCATTCACCAGGTTTTCCATACTATCTAATGCCCATTTAGGCTCATCACCTGTAAAGAAGACAGCTAAGGTAATAAAATCACCTTTATGGATCAACACTTTTTTGTCACCATATTCCATCCTTTTTAGAGACTCTTCGTCTTCATCAGCAAAGGCATCTTTTACGAAATTTTGAACCGCAGTAAACATACCTGCTAGTATATCATCATCTCTTTCTTCTTTCATCTCTCTAGCAGTATGTTCGATAAGTATTCCTGAGTCATGGATCAAAAATATATCGTCTACAGAGTACTCACTCCTTGTAATATAAAATAACAATCCAAACAGTAATAGCAGTATTGGTATAGGTGTATAGATATAAGGAGAATCAAATATAGAAGTGCTTTTCTTACTTTCAGATTCAAGGATAGTAACGTTCATACCGGTATCATTTTCTAAACTACCATCACTGACAGTAATCTGAACAGATTCTTCCATAGACTTTCTTGGATAAGTAAATATCAACTTATGTCCAGCCACAATTATATTGGATGTATTTACTGAAACACTCAATTCTTCCATATCGTTATCAACATCATAAATATAATCTTCTAAATCAAGGACCCAGTCATTGCCTACTTCACCAGTTTGATCCGGTATCTCTTTTATGATCGGGGGATCATTGACAGGAAGTACAAATACTCGGAAAGTATCTTCAACAAAGGCACTCCTATTATCAGTTGCTCTGATCGTTATCAGTTCTGAACCATGCCAATTTTTAGGGGCTGAAAAATCAACACTGTTATTATCTTTTATATCTACAATTACATTTTCGTTTCCAGAGGTATAATATACGGTATCACTGTCCCTATCCTTAAAGTGCTCGTCTAAATCGAAGGCATTCTTTACTGTCTCATCCTCATCAAAAATAACATCGCTGAGAGGAGAAATAATATCAGGTGGATAATCATCAGTCACGGTCACATTCGTTACTCTAGATGATGAATTTAATCCATCTGATACAGAAACAGTCAAAGGTACTGTGTAGGGATACTCCATCGAGTTATAATTCTTTGGATATATCATCCTTAAAGTAGTACCTATAACAGAAACGTTGTCTGGATTCGAAGTAGTTATATCCAGTTCATTTACATTGTTATCTGGATCAGATATATACCATCTCAGATCAAAGTTGTAAGGATGGTCATAATGGACCACAAATTTTGGAAGAGGCTTCATCTCAGGTGGACTGTTTACCGGAGTTACTGTTACATTGATCGTCTGTTCTATGACTGCGCCGATAGGATCTGTAGCCCTGAATGTGACTTTTTCAAATCCATTCCAAAACTTCGGTGCTTTCATGTCCACAGTATGGTTATCATGTATCGTTATATCTAGATGTGTATAACCATAGCTCATGTACAAGCTGTCCTCATCAGGGTCCTGGATGTAATCATCCAAATCAAAAACGTTCTTTTTAGTTTCGTTTTCTTTCAGAACGATATCCGGAAGATGTTTAACATTTTCCGGTGGATAATCAGCAGTTACCGTTACCCTCACCACTCTACTGTTACTTTCGGAACCATCTGAAGCGGTAAGGGTTACATAAACAGTTTCATTTACTATATCTTCTGGATACTCATATGTTACGGTTAAACCATCAACTACAGTGTGTGATGGATCATCAGTGGTCAATTCAACATTTTCAATTGGATCATCTGAATCTGTTATATATGGTCCATAATCAAAGGGATAAGGTTTATCAAAACGGACATAAAGGTCTGGGAAATCTTTGAAAACAGGTGGATCATTTTGTGAAGTCACATTTATCCATGATGTTTTATTAGCTTTATTTCCTTCACTGTCTACCAGCCAGTATGTTACTTTCATACTTCCATATTTGTTCTTCTGAGAAATCAGATTTAAATTATGATTACCAGTAAGATTTTCCCCTGCTAAAGTGATTATGTCTTCATCCAGTCCTGCGATATACCATTTCAAAGCTGACTTTGGATCTTGAAGATCTGAAGCATATTCAGATAGATTTAATTGATATATACCAAAATCTTCCTCAAGGTATAAATCTGGTAATTCACCAATGATAGTTGGATCCTGTGGCTGAACAACTTCAAAATCTATTGATGTCTGGATATCATCATAAAATGCATGTATTTTACCTGAACCATAGTCTACAGGTGTACAGTTAGTCAAGACACCATACTCATTATCTACAACCATGGCATCATTATTCGAAGAAGCCCAACTCACTCTTAGGTCTCTCTGATAGCCATACGTTTCATTATAACCTGCTGCGTAAAGGGTTAAATCATCCTCGATTTCAAGGGATATGTTTTCCAAGGCTTCACCCTGGTTACCGCTCTTATCCCTGATCTGAATATGATCAATTTTAGGAGGTTTAACTTCAATCGATCTTGTATTAGTAGTTATCCAATTATTTGAAGTATCCACCGCTGAAATTAGATAATGATAGGTGCCAATATTCTGAAAACTATCTGAATGATAAAATACCTCTCCATCTGATTCAAGGGGCATAGAATAATTACCTAATGAATTATTATCTGGTCCAAAAATATTGATGTAAGCTTTAGATACTTTGATATTATCAGACACATCACAGGTGAAGTTTGTACTTATATTGAAATAAGTAGGATCTGGTGAAACATTTACAGATCTTATTTCTGGGTCATTTCTATCTATCACTTTTTGCTGGTATATTTTTGTTTTTTCTTTATTATTATTCATATCAACAGCAGTGAAATTATAATATAATTCTTGAGAATTCACTGGTATCTCGATCGATGATTCAAAAAATTTCTCTCCTTGTGGGGACATGGCTTGCTGTTTCCTATCTGTTACATCAGTCCAATATTCTATAAACACCTGATCTAACTGTATGTTTTCGCTTACAGTAATATTTACGTTCCAGTTATCACCACAGATGGATTCTGAAGCTTGATTAAGATTTATTATAGGTGAATCATTATCTATAACTTCGATATCTTCTTTGGTAATACTTTCCCAATTACCAGATTTATCTACTGCAGATAT
>CAZEXI010000027.1:0-17610 GCA_964516805.1 uncultured Thermoplasmata archaeon | reverse complement strand
GCAGATATGATATAATCAATCTTTGTGGAATTTAATGGAATGCTTATGTTCTTGTAGTAATTCCCATCCATGCTAACGTTGTCATTCGATACATATCCGTCTATATATTCAATAGAATAATCTAGATATACGTCACTGACATTTTTATTGTCAGATACATCAGCAGTTATGTTCAATGAATCACCGGTATTTGGTTCTTCAAGTGAAGCTAAGGTTATAGATGCTGGATCGTTGTCAACTACAGATAAGGTCCTTACGGGAGTAGAATTCCAATTGTTTGAAGTATCATTTGCTTTAAAACTGTAATAAATATTATCTGCAGATGATGGCACAATAAAACTGTAAGTCCAATTTTTCATGTTTTTTATCATCGATCTGTTTGAATAACCAGTCTGATCAACATTATATTCAATAAAAACATCGCTTACATTAACTTCATCAGTTACATTTACTTTGAACTGAAAAAGATCTCCAGTTGTAGGTGTGTTATTTGTTTTATCAGTTAAATCTGGAGGAATGTTATCGTAAATAGTAATATTTATTGTGTCTGTTATGTTTTCATTATAATTAGCCTTCCAAAGTGCATTACCAGGTACACTACCAGAATCTAATATGCTTCTGTTACTATTTATAGGCTCGGTCACTGCATTCGTGCCATCATTAGTTATGGACCAATTAACATCCACATCTCTCATGTAACCTATTGAATTATTGAAAGCTGCAGAATATCCTGTTTTTGAAGAATAGATAGGCATATATGTATCCTGGATCAATTCTGAACCGTTATTTGCTGTATCTACTATTTCGATATAATCTATAGTTGGCGATTTGACAGTATATAACACAGAGTCAATAAAGTTTTTATTATCATAGGAAGAATTCAACCAGACATCTCCTCCCTCAGAACCAACATTTATTGTATTTTCGTATGAGTCATTACCTTTGAGTAAGTATGAATCTCCTCCTTCAGCAGTCCAGTTTGCAGACACTGTTCCTATATATCCTGCTGTTTGGTTGTATGCAGAACAATTTACACTTTCTTCAAAACCTGCAGAAACCTTCTTAGACGATATAGAAGAACCGCCTGGTGTGTCAGTGATATCTATTGAATCGATTGTTGATGTTGAGAAGGTCCAAGTGTCTGAAGTTACTGAATTACTACCATCACTTACAACAACATACCAATAGTATCTATGATTTGTAGATAATCCTGTCCAATTAACAGAATAGGTTCCATTATCAACACCAGTATAAACTGTATCGTTCAAATGCTGGTCACTAGAGGCATTATAAAATTCCACGTCCATTGGATCTCCATTTGGGTCAGAGATGTATACACTCATTTCAACTATATTAGTCATCCCATATGAGTTATTATATGGAGAAGGAGCTGAAGGCTCATTCGGAGGTTGATTAGCTTTGAGGTCATTTTCTAAAGTCATCTCACCAGAATTTAAACCTTGACCAAAAACGATCATAAAGTTAGAATTCAATAAAAGGAAATTGGCTATTAAAATAAAGATTAGAACTTTCTTTCTTAATTTATTCTCCATATACATTTAAAAAATAATTTAGATATTAAATAAAGGTTGTGTAGAAATGTGATTTAGTTTTACCTCATTATTTATTTATACGATAATGTCTTTATTATGATTTACCATGGCGGAACGTAGCTTGAAAATTGTTTTACTCGGGGACGGGGCAGTCGGAAAAACTTCTTTGGTCAGACGTTTCGTTAAGCAAAAATTTTCTGACGAGTACATCACTACCATAGGGACCAATGTAAAAAAGAAGAAGATTCCAGAGCTCGATGTAAAATTGATGATATGGGATATGTACGGACAAAAACTGAAAACAACTCTTCAGAAATCAAATTACAAAGGCTCTGATGGTGCAATAATCGTATACGACTTGACCAGGATGAAAACTTTTGATAGCCTTGATAGATGGATAGATCAGCTTTTTGATGTAACCGGCGAAATACCTATCGTTGTACTTGGAAACAAATATGATCTCTTGGTAGATTATTGGGAAGAGATGGATGTAGAGGAGTTAACAGATAAAGATTTCCAGGAATTTATGCAAAAACATCATGAAGAGGTCATTGATTATTACAAAAAAGTATTTGATAAAGTTCCTGAGTTCAGTGCAGTACCTTATGCTAAATTATCCGATTGGGGCGGTGAAAAGAAAGATGAACTTAAAACAGATTTTTCTTTTTTCATGACCAGTGCTAAAACTGGTGAGAATGTGGAGGAATCGTTCCGATCACTTTCAGAATCAATCATAGAAGGTGAAGAAAAATGACAGATTTAGTTTCGATGCCGGTGGAGATAGTTCCCTACTTAAAGGATGCCATAAATAAAACTAGTGGGTCAGATGAAGCAAACTTTTCGATATACCAGTTGGGGAGAAAGTGGGGAGAAGAAACGATAGAGATAAGTGGAGAAAGTTGTGAAATTGATGAATTAGCTGTAAAAGCAACTTTGATCTCAGTTCACTCTGGTCTTACAAATATAGAAGTAGATATCAACGACGAAATAAAGATAGAACCCTATAACTCTAAAATAGAAGACAAATACTTTTTGGCAGGATATTTTTCAGGAATTGTGTCAGGATTATTGGGAGAAAATTATCTTGCAAGGATAGAAAAGGATCATTACAAATTAATCAGGCATGATGAAGGAGCTAAAATGGAATTGTCAAAACTAAAAGGAGAATCGTTTGGCAAAGGAGGAACATTAAAAAACCTTCAAAGAGGAGAATCCTATATAATCGCAGAGGAAGAGAAGAACGCACCGATTACCTTCAATATGTTTATAGAGGCTGTTGAGAGTGATATACCAACTCTTTGTTTTACCAGAATATTCCCTCCTAGAATACACAAAAAATTTAATTCCGAAAATTTTCCGATTTTTTGGCTGAGCAACATAGAAGGTTCTGATGAGGTAAGAACTATAAGGCCAGATAAATACGATGAAGAACTGCTAAAGATCATAACTTCATTTCTACAGAGTCAACACGGCGTTTTCATGATTCATGGAATAGAATTCTTGATTTCAAATAACAAATTCAAAGATATATTCAATTTCATACAAAAGATCAAGGATTTAACAGCAGTAAATGAAGGGATAATGCTTTTACCTGTGTTTCCTAAAGCGTTAGATGAGAAACAGTTCAATAATCTTAAATCAGAATTGATCCAGTATAATGTATAGTGATTCATGAAACATCGATTGTCGTGATAAATTTGGGCAATCTTTTAATAAGATAAATTAGGATTTTAACA
Organism: uncultured Thermoplasmata archaeon; assembly: GCA_964516805.1. Taxonomy (GTDB): domain Archaea; phylum Thermoplasmatota; class Thermoplasmata; order Halarchaeoplasmatales; family Halarchaeoplasmataceae; genus CAYSTL01. The sequence goes on along the minus strand of CAZEXI010000027.1, from coordinate 14,321 downwards.
TTTGAGGAGAGAATATGCCCCTTAATAAAAAACTTAAAGCGTTAGTATTAATCACATTTATCATAATCAACGTTTCGTTTGCTGTGCTGGGCACAGCAGAATCTTCCCCGGATATTAATAATATTGATGATAAAACCTTGTATAATACAGTAGAAAATGAGACAGGGGAGGATCAGTGGCCCTGCTTTGGATACGATAGAAGGAACACACACTTAAGTCCATACAATTCATCACATGTAAACGGGGCTTTAAAGTGGAAATATGATACAGGATCTCTTATAGCTTATTCCAGCCCATCAATAGACGACGAAGGTAATGTTTATGTGGGAACGAGCAGCAATATTTTGTATTCAATAAATAAAAACGGAAATAAAAATTGGTCCTTTGACGCAGGAGGAGATGTTTCAGACGCTATATATTCCACACCAACAATTTACAATGAAAATATCTACTTTGGATCTAGAGACAATTTCCTTTACTCCCTTGATAAAAACGGATCAAAAAACTGGGAATTCATAACTAAAGGCGCCTTAGATTCTTCACCAAAGATAAACATCGATGGTTCTATAATCTTTGGTTGTGGAGATCATAAATTATACTCAATAAATCCAGATGGTACACCTAATTGGGTATTCTCAACTGATGGTTGGATCAAATCCACACCAGCAATAGATGCAAGAGGACATATTTACGTAGGCTCTTATGATGGAAATTTTTACTCGATTGATCAAAGTGGTAATGAAGTATGGAGATATTCCTCTGGTGATGGTATCTTCTCAAGTCCTGCGATAAGTGATAATGGAGACGTATACGTAGGATCATGGGACGGTTATTTCTACTCTTTAAATAACAATGGTAGTCTGGAATGGAGATACGAAATCGGATCAAAAATATTCTCGAGTCCTGCTATTGGTCCCGATGGATCTATCTATGTGGGTGCACAGGATGGAAAATTATATGCATTCAATAAAACCGGTTCTTTAAAATGGTCATATAAAACAAAAGATAGTATAAGATCTAGTCCAGCAGTTGATTCAGCAGGAAATATTTACTTTGGATCAGAAGATCATAATGTATACTCTTTAAATTCACAAGGCGGACTAAGATGGAAATATAAAACAGATTATACTATAACTTCTAGTCCCTCAATTGGTAAAGACGGTACAGTATATATCGCTTCTCATGACCACAAAATATACGCATTTACTGGTGCACCATCAGAACCTCAAAATGTTAACGCAGAATCTCATCCAGAAAAAGTAAGACTGACCTGGAATAAACCTGAGAAAAATGGTGGGAGTGAGATCATCGAATACAGGATTTACAAAGGTTATGAACCTGGAAACTTCTCCCTTTTAACTTCTGTTTCTCCTTCAACTAGAGAATTTAAAGACACAGATGTTACTAATGGAAATACATATTATTATCGTGTTAGTGCAGTTAATAGTGATGTTGAAGGAAAGAAAAGCAGTTCAGTAAATGCTACGCCTCATAACACAATTCCATCTTCGCCAAAAGATTTCTCTGTTTCAGAACAGAACCTAAAAGCGTTTCTAAACTGGAGTGTTCCTGGATATACAGGGGGATGTGAAATTACGCATTACAATATTTACAAAGGTGAAGATCAGTCTAATCTAAGCCTTTTAACGAATAGAACTGATACTTATTTTGAAGATAAGGACTTAGAAAAAGGGATAGAATATTATTATTATGTTACTGCTGTAAACAGTGTGGGAGAAAGTGAACCAACTATTATAGAGAATATAAAGATAACCACAAGACCTTCAAATCCTACAGAACTAGCAGCAGAATCAGATGGACAAAAAATATTAATTGACTGGGAACCACCAGTGGATGATGGAGGTATAGACGATATTAATTATAATTTGTATCGTGGCGATTCTCTAGAAAACCTTAGTTTTTATGTTAACGTGATTTCAACTCAATACGAAGATGAAAATATCGAAACAGGTAAGACATACTACTATTATGTAACAGCAGTTAACACGTTGGGTGAAAGCGAGGATAGTAAAATCGTGAATGTAAGTACAACCACTGTTCCCTCTGCACCGATCGACCTTGAAGCCACCTCGACCCCTATATCGATCGATTTGAATTGGTCCCCCCCAAAAGAGGATGGAGGAAGTGCTCTAACAGAATATCATATCTATAAAGGCACTGAATCTAGTAATATATCATACTACGAAAATATAAGCTCAGACCAATCTTCTTTCTCTGATGACACGATAAAAAAAGGAATTACATATTATTACCAAATATCTGCGGTAAACGATGTAGGTGAAGGTGAACGTTCAGAAATCGTTGATGAGAAAGTAAATACAGTTCCTTCCTCCCCTCTTAATCTAACTGCTTCTGGATATGAAGATCAAATCTCTCTCAATTGGGAAAAACCAAAGGATGATGGTGGATTCCAGAATCTAAAATACAATGTATACCGTGGAGAAAGCAATGATAATGTAAGTTTCTACATGGAAGTTAACGCTACTGAGTTCAATGACTCAGATGTAAAAAATGAGAAAATTTATCATTACTATATAACAGCTGTGAATAGAAAAGGTGAAAGCGAACCAACAGAGATAGTAAACTCATCGACTGTATCGCTTCCATCAGCTCCTTTGGACCTGAAGGCTGAGCCCGGAAATAGTACTGTCAATTTAAGTTGGTCTCCTCCTTTAGATAAAGGTGGTGGAGAGATAATAGAGTACAAAATATACAGAGGACCAAAGAAAAAAGAATTAGAATACCTGACCTCTGTTAAAGGTAACATAACTAATTATACAGATAACAGCGTAGAGAACGAAAATAAATATTATTACAAGGTCAGTGCGGTAACTAAGGCTGGTGAAGGTCCAAAATCAGAAGTTGTAAAAGCTCGTCCATCATGGAGATATGCTCCAGGTATGGAACTTATACCTTTGATTTTAACAATAATAATCGTTTCAGTGTACGTAGCGATCAAGAAAAAGAAAAGGTAAACCCCCTTACAAAATTCTTTCCTCCATTTTTAGAAAACCAATCAATTTATATATGACCCCATAGTCACTTTTAAGTAATATAACTTATATGAATCGAGTCCAAGTTTGATTTAAAATTACAGCATCATATATTGGAGGTATAATATGGCAAGAATGCATAATTCAACAAAAGGCAAGTCAGGTTCAACACGTCCAAACATAGACTCACTTCCAGAGTGGGCTGAAAGAGAAGAAGGCGAAGTCGAAGATCTAGTAGTAAAACTAGCTAAACAGGGCTACACTGCAAGTGAGATTGGAGTTCAACTAAGAGATCAATATGGAATTCCTGATGTACAGATGGCTACAGGTAAAAGTGTAACTGATATAATGGAAAACAATGATTTATCACCAGAGATTCCAGAGGATTTAATGGCTCTATTAGAAAAAGCTGTTAACCTTCATAAACACCTGGACAGAAATCCTAAAGACAAATCAAATAAAAGAGGCCTGCAGCTAGTTGAATCTAAAATCAGAAGGTTAGTAAAATATTATAAAGAAAAGGGTAAACTACCCGAAGATTGGAATTATTCCATAGACAAAGCAGAGATGCTTACCCAATAGATAGATGATTTAAAGAAGGGGGTATCTTGTTAACTCTCCCCGATGAAATGGAAGAGAAACTTAATCAAGCATCATCTTTATTAAAGGATTATGATAAATTTAGGATTGTCACTCATTACGATGCTGATGGAATCACATCAGCAGCTGTGCTTGTTAGAACTTTAATGAAAGAGCAAAAGGGCTTCCATACTACTTTTGTAAGTTCTTTTCCCGATGAAATACCTAAAGGTTTACCTTTGATTTGTACAGATATTGGTAACAGCCACCTTAAAAAGATAAAAGAAAACACGGATCATGCTGTTGTTTTAGATCACCATAAGGTTGAAGATGATGTGGATGGCGATAAAGATCATATTTTTGTTAACCCTCATTCTTACGGAATTGACGGGGCCCGCGAAGTTAGTGGGGCGACTTTGACCTTTTTACTTTCAGTTTATCACAATAAAAGTAATTGGGGAAATGTGTTTTACGGTCTAACTGGGGCAGCTGCAGATAAACAAAATATCGGTGGTTTCATTGGAATCAACAAACAGATAGTGGATTCAGCTTTAGAAAAAGGTGTTTTAAAGGAGAAAAAAGGATTGTATATAGATGGTGAAGGATTAAAAGATGCTCTGATGAAAGCAGGTGATCCATACTTCCCGGGTATTTCAGGTAGAGAAAGAAAAATCAAGGATATCATAGATAAATTAGATCTTGATCCAGAAGCCACAGTATTAGATCTGCCTAGTGATAAAGACAGGAAATTAACTTCTATACTCTTGTTATCTCTATTAAAAAATGACATACCTAGTCATGTAATAGAATCTATCAAAGGGCCACACTACCTTAGTGATAATTTGGAATTCGATATTGAGCTGCTCTATAAACTAATTAATTCATGTGCAAGAACAAATAAGGCTGGTCTGGGTTTATCCATATGTCTAGGAGATAGAGCATCTATTGAAAAAGCTAAAGATATAAGAAAAGAATATAGAGAAAAAATGATCGAAAGGTTGAATCAGCTTGAAGACGATGGAATAAAAAAGAAAGAACATATCCAATATTTCTTTGAAGAGAAAAAAGAACGAAAAGGGGAATTAGCAGGTCTAGGTATGCTTTATCTATTTGATCAAAAATTACCTACCTTTGGGATGACTGAAGTCGATGGTAACATTGATCTTTCAGCCAGAGGTACGAAAACTATGGTGAGTAATGGTCTAGATTTGGGACAGTTATGTAGAAAGATCGCTGAGAAAAATGGTGGAAGCGGTGGAGGTCATGATATAGCAGCAGGAGCAACTTTCCCTAAAGAAAAATTAAACCAATTTCTCGATAACATGGATAAAGAAGTAGGTAAAATCTTATCCTAACATTAGTAAATGATAAATTAACGTCGATTATAAATTCACCGAAGATTTTATATTAGATTTGTATGATATGATAATATTAAATTCAGTGTTCAGAATAATGGGGAATTACTTTGATTTTCGGAAGAGGTAAGGAAGAAAAATTAATTAAAAAGATTAAATCTAAAAAATCTAAGGCAGAAAGCGCAAAGAATAAAGGTAATACCAAAAAGGCTATTTCTATCTATAATGATATAGTTGATGTTTTAGAAGAAAATGATGATGTCTTTAAAGATCCTGATACCGCCTCTGAGTTATTAACTGAATATGGTATTGAATTATACAAATTAGGCAAATACAACAGAGCTTTAGAATGTTTTGAAAAAGCCCTCAATAGAAATCCTGATAATACTGACGCACTGCTCCATAAGGGATTAAGTTACGTCAGCATGGATGAGATGGGAGAATACGCTTTGATGTGCTTTAATGATGTCCTGAAAAAAGAACCCGATAACAAAAGGGCTATGATCAACAAAGCAAATGTCTTCAGGATACTTGGATGGCGAGAAAGAGCAATGGAGTCCTTTAGAGATCTCTTAAAAGAAGATGAAGAGAATCTTAAATATCTACATAGATTGGTTAAACAAAATCCAGATGATGCTGATTTATGGCAATTGGAGGCTGAGGCCTTTGAAAAGCAAAATAGGCACAAAAGAGCTGCAAGAGCTTATGAGAAAATATTGAATCTAGAACCAAATAATGAGGAGGTTCTATCGAAGATTATAGATCTAAAGCCTGAAGACCCAGACTTTATAAAAGAAGAAGCTGAAAGATTGAACGAGATCGGTGAAGAAAAATACTCTAAAAGGCTTTACAAAAAAGCTTTAGAATTTGAACCTAAAAATATCGATCTCATGGATAAAGTACTTTCATTTGAACCTGAAAATGTTGAACTCTTAAAGAGAAAAGCAAATATGCTTGAGAGGCTTGGTGCAGAAGAAGAAGCTCTTGATATCTATAAAAAGGCATATTCGATAACAGGGGAGGATGAGAAATATTACAATAAAGCTCTAGAGTACAAACCTGATAATATAGACCTACTTTATGAAAAGGCCCAATCATTGTATGAAAAAGGGGAATATGAAGATGCTATCAAGATTTACAATAAATTAGTTGATTTAGGTGAGGACAACGTAGATATACTGCACAATAAAGGTGCATGTCTTTTCAATCTAGATAATTATGAAAAAGCAGAGAAGATATTTGATAAGATATTAAAGGAAAATGAAGAGGATATAGATGCTAAAATAAACAAGGGGGCTTGTATCTACCAGATGGGTAGGTATGAAGAAGCCATGACTTATTTCAACGATGTTGTAAAAAATAATCAACACGAAGCAAGAGCATGGTACTACAAAGCTAAAGTTGCTGCAAGGCAAGGTAACAATGATTTAGTCAAACCGTTTTTAAAGAAAGCTACAGAATTAAACGAAGATTTGAAAGAAAAGGCGAAGGATGAAGATGCTTTCAATATCGTCAAGGATAAAGATTATTTCAAAGCAATTGTTTATTAGTCTAAAATGGACAGAATAGAAGTGGAACCTGGATTATTTCTCACATCGGATTATTGTGTATGGTACAAACCTAGAGATATTATTATCCTAGCAGATATACACATGGGTTACGAATCAGGTTTGAAAGATGAAGGGTTTTCTTTACCCCTTTTTCAGAAGGATGAGGTTCTAGATAAGTTGTCTACTATAAAAGACAAATACGATCCAAATACATTCGTTGTAGCAGGAGACTTTAAACATGACTTCGGAAGAAGTGAACAGAGGGAATTTTCAGACATATTAGATACTATGGATTACATCCTCCAGGATTGTGATTTAACAATCATAAGGGGTAACCACGATAATTATCTCCAGAATTTAACAGGATATAAAGGGATCCCATTTTATGAGGAATCGATTAAAATAGATGATATTTTTATAACTCACGGTCATCTTGAACTAGATCATGATGGAATCTTGATAATGGGTCACGAACATCCTTCATTGAAAATAAGAGACGAGATAGGAGCGATTATAAAAAGACCTTGTTTTCTTCACAGCAAAAAACACAGTATTATCATCTTACCTGCATTCAGCCCTATGGCTGAAGGGAGAGATATCGTCAATTCCAAAAAATTCTTTTCAGAAATACTGTCAGATATCGAAGATCTAAAAGATTTTGACATCTATGCTCTCTCAGAAGATGGGATAATCCATTTCCAAACTATAGAAAAAGTTAGAAAGGCTTACTATAGCTAGTATCTTATATCCGAAGATTTATATACTTGAAACTTTCATCAAGTTTTGTAGAAAACAGTTGAAATTGATATTAATAGAAGTTGAGTAAGCTTATTACTTTGCTCATCACTATTACTCCCTTACAAAATATGCATAACTCAAATTAATTCACCTTAATCTGAATATTAAGCCAATCAGAAAGATAAGATGGGAAATCTAGAATATGAGTACCTATATTATTCCCATCGGGTAACCAGTTCACTACCCTGAATAGAGAATGGTAAAACAATAAGTGTTCAGGATGATAAGTAAACAAGTGAAGGGAATGATTATTTTTCAGCTGTTTTCTATAATGATAAAGATTCAATAAGGTGTTAAATATGGATATTGATCCGAGTACAACTAAATACGTCATAAAAACTAACTTAAAGGCTAATGGTATAGTTGAAAAGCCCGACGTCGTAGGAGCCATATTTGGCCAGACAGAAGGTTTGTTAGGTGATGAACTAGACCTTCGTGACCTTCAAAAAAGCGGTAGAATGGGAAGGATCGAAGTCGAAGTGAGTTCTTCTAAGGGACGTTCTAGCGGAACAATTACGATACCATCTAGTTTAGACTTAGTAGAAACCTCGATTCTAGCTGCAGCTCTTGAAACTATTGATAGGGTGGGGCCTTGTAAAGCTAACATCGAAATAGATGAGATAAAAGATGTCAGAGAATCAAAGAGACAGAAGATCGTTGAAAGGGCTAAAGAACTATTATCCAGCACATTAGAAGAAAGTAAAGTACCCACAGGAAACATAACAGAATCAGTTAGACAGGAAGTACAGATGGAAGAAATCAGTAGTTTTGGTAAAGATAAATCACCAGCAGGTCCAAATGTTAAGGACTCCGATGCCATCATAATTGTAGAAGGCAGATCAGATGTTCTTAATCTACTAAAGTATGGAATTAAGAATGCTATCGCTGTAGAAGGCACAAACATACCTAAAGGTATCAAGCAGCTATCTTCAGAAAGAGTTACAACAGCGTTCGTAGATGGAGACCGTGGAGGTTCACTCATACTTAAAGAACTGCTCGAGACTGCTGAAATAGATTATGTGGCTAGAGCACCAGATAACAGCGAGGTCGAAGAACTAACTCAAAAACAGATAATGAAATCATTGAGGAGCAAAATACCAGTAGACCAGTACGTTGAAATGTATGATATCGATGTTGAGAGAAAGACTCCATCAAAACCCAGTGGTTATAAAAAAGAACAGATAGAATCAAAAAAACAAAAAGAGAAAAAGGAAGAAAAAAAAGAGGAACCTAAAGAAAAATCAGAATACGATAATTACAGAAACATCATAAAAAGTCTAAAGAGCAAGAAAATGGCTAAACTGATGGATGAGAACCAGGAAACGATAGGAGAAATAAAAACTAGAGAACTAGCAGATGAACTTAATGATATGGATAAATCTGTCAATACGGTGATATTCAACGGTATCATAACTCAAAGATTGGTAGACATAGCTACCGAAGCTGGTGTCGAAAAACTGATAGGCAGAAAAGTAGGAAACATACCTAAACTCCCAACATCTATAGAAGTTATGTCTTGGGAACAGCTAATGAGTTAAAATTAAAATCCTTTCTCACTTTTTTTACCTTTATATATTCAATATAGCCATTATATATCTATAGTTTGTAAAAAGGCAGAATTTTTTTATACTAGTGCTAGTGTCGCTTAAATCGGTAATTATGACCAAATACGTATATTCATTTGAAGAAGGAAGCGCAGATATGAAAAATCTGCTCGGTGGAAAGGGATCCAATCTTGCTGAAATGACTCAGATTGGACTTGATGTACCACCAGGATTTACAGTAACTACAGAGGCTTGCCTAACATACCTTGATAAGGGACACATGCCCAAGGAAGTAGAAGAACAGATGGAAGAAAAGATGAAAGCTTTAGAGGAGGAGATGGATCAGACATTTGGTGATTCAGAGGACCCTCTTCTAGTTTCAGTCAGATCCGGTGCAGCAGTTTCGATGCCTGGTATGATGGACACTGTTCTCAACCTGGGACTCAACGATGAAAGTGTCAAAGGTTTGATGAAGAAGACTGATGAAAGATTCGCTTATGACAGTTACAGAAGATTTGTCAATATGTTCGGAGAGGTTGTCCGTGGAATTCCACACCGCAAGTTCGAAGAAAAAATGGATGAGATCAAGGAAAAGAGGGGTGCTGAGAACGATGTTGACCTCGATGCAGAAGGGATGAAAGAGGTCACTGAAGCTTATAAAGATCTTGTTGGAGATATCCCAGATGATCCATGGGAACAGCTCATGGAAGCTACCAAAGCTGTCTTTGGTTCATGGGACAACGAAAGAGCTATCAGATACAGGGAGCTCAACGACCTACCTCATGACATGGGAACAGCAGTTAATGTTCAAACGATGGTCTATGGTAATACGGGTGAAGAATCTGGAAGCGGTGTAGCATTCACTAGAGATCCATCAACAGGTGAAAACGAGATCTATGGTGAATTCTTGCAAAACGCCCAGGGTGAGGACGTTGTTGCAGGTATCAGAACACCACTGCATATATCAGACCTAGAAGATAAGATGCCAGAGATATACGAAGAACTGGTAGAAGTCTGCGACATACTTGAAGAAAAATACAAAGATATGCAGGATCTAGAATTCACCGTCGAAGACGGAGAACTTTACATTTTACAGACAAGAACCGGTAAAAGAACACCTAACGCAGCAGTCAAGATCGCTCACGATATGGCCAAAGAAGGCGTTATCAGTAAAAAAGTCGCTCTTTTGAGAGTTGAAGGAAGTCAGATAGAAAAGATTCTACACAAACACATCGATCCTGATGCAGACTTAGATGAGCTAACACAAGGCCTTAACGCATCACCAGGTGCCGCATCCGGTAAAGTTGTATTCGATACCGACGAAGCTGCTCTAAGAGGAGATGAGGGAGAAGATATCATATTAGTTAGACCAGAAACAACTCCTGAAGATATCCATGGACTGGCAGCTTCTAGAGGTGTCCTGACAAGCAGAGGAGGAATGACTTCTCATGCAGCTGTTGTCGCTAGAGGTATGGGACAACCATGTGTTGCTGGGGCAGAAGAGATAGACATCGATCTAGAAAACGAAAAATTTACTGTAGGTGATACAGTCGTCAAGAAAGATGATATAATCACAATAGATGGAACCAGCGGTGACGTGATCCTAGGAGAAGCTCCATTAGTAGAGCCTGAGTTCACACCTGAGTTCGAAGAATTACTACAGTGGGCAGACGATATCAGAAAGATGGGTGTTTGGACCAACGCAGACACACCAGAAGATACAGAGAAAGCTATCGAATTCGGTGCAGAAGGTATCGGCCTGACAAGAACAGAACACATGTTCTTCGATCCTGAGAGACTACCAGTCGTTCAAGAGATGATAATAGCACAAAATGATGAGGACAGACAGAAAGCTATCGATGAACTATTACCAATGCAGAAGAAAGACTTCAAAGAACTGTTCGAAGTGATGGAAGGTAGAACGATAACCATCAGATTATTGGACCCACCACTTCACGAATTCGCACCTACTGAAGAAGAAACTCAAGAAGACTTATCTGAAAGATTAGGTATTAGCGTTGAAGAGATACAGAAACGTGTAGCGAGGTTGGAAGAAGCTAACCCGATGCTTGGACACAGAGGATGCAGACTAGGAATCACATATCCTGAGATATACAAGATGCAGGTAAAAGCTATACTTGAAGCTGCTCAAGAAGTCAAAGAAGAAGGCACTCCTGTCGAACCGCACATAATGGTACCATTGATAGGAAATGTCACTGAACTCAAAGAAGTAAAAGAGGATATCGTAAAACCAGTCGAAAAGGAAGTCTTCTCTGAAGGTGAAGAGATAGACTACGAAGTAGGAACTATGATAGAGATACCAAGAGCAGCATTAACAGCTGATAAGATAGCTGAGGAAGCTGATTTCTTCTCATTCGGTACAAACGATTTGACACAGATGGGACTCGGATTCAGCCGAGATGATGTAGGAACCTTTGTACCCGAATACCTCGATAAAGGCATATTAGAAGATGATCCATTCCAAGTACTTGATCAAGACGGAATAGGACAATTAGTTAAGATGGGTACCGAAAAAGGAAGAGAGACTAAAGAAGACCTCAGTGTAGGTATCTGCGGAGAACACGGTGGAGAACCAAAATCAGTCAAGTTCTGCTATAGAAACGGACTTGATTACGTAAGCTGTTCACCATACAGAGTACCAGTAGCTAGAATAGCAGCAGCACAAGTAGTTATCGAAGACGAAATGTCCGTCGATGAAGGTATCGATGGATACTAAATCCTAAAAAACCCTTTTTTTCTTTTTTAATCACTAGGTTTTTTATTATTTCCAGTAGTTTTCTTAAATCTTGCGTGAGTTGGTTCGAAGTCTAAATTTTCATAAAATCTTTCTAAACCCGGATTGTCAAGATTAAGATGAACAGATGCTCCCTTACCTTCAGGTATGATCTTATTTACCAGTTCAGAGCCTATGCTATTTCCCTGAAATTTTTCATCAACAGCAAGATGAGCTATGTGAAACTTATCGAAAAACGGTGTGTAAACTCCTGAAACAGCACCTATCAGTGTATTGTTTAAGTAAGCTCCCATAACTCTCCCGTTTTCAAAACAGTATTCCACATCCTCTTCAAGTGTGTCTCTGGATATGAACTGTTTAAGATATTCGTAAAGCAGATCGAAATATTTTCTTTTCTCCTCTAAACCGATTTCATTATCTTCAATTAACCTGTATTCGATTTTATCTTTAAGACAAGATTTTTCACTCATCTAGATCACTTTTTCTCTTTCGATTTTAATTTATTTATGAACTCGTTTTCTATCTTATCCGCTGTTTTAGTTGGCCTGCCTAATAATACATCTTCAGCAGGAAGACCATATTCTTCCTCATATTTCTGTATATATTCGTCCACATCAATCCCTTCTTCGTGGTTTATACCTATGGCTATGACTGAATCGGGATAGAAGAATTCGATGGTATCCTTTTCCTCATCGATATCTGGAGGACCGAACTGTGGAAGTCCTTCCTTATGTTTTCTTCCTGGAGCATGAAGTAATACTACACCGTGAGGATGAACACCCTTCATAAGTGCTAATGGATTTCCACCCTGAGGATGAGCGATACAGGCTTGTCCTTCTATTATTATCACATCATGATCACCCTCAGTAGATGCTTTCCACACGACATGTTCTGCTTCACCGCTTAAGAAATCTCCTCTGATACCGTCCAGTGGAAAACCGTATCTAACTCCCTGAATCATCCCTGTTTGTCCCGTAGCGACAAAGGCAGGATCATAACCTCTATCTGTCAATTCCTTGTACAGTTCGATACAGAAAGTACGTTTACCTATGGCGCAATCTGTACCTGAGACAAGAATCCTAGGTGGAAAATCCATATCCCTTAATTTACCAGTGAAAAAATGTGGGTCTTCTGGTTCTTTTCTAACATCCCATATGTCAACACCGTGTTTTTCAGCTTTCTCTTTGAATTCATCGATTTTGGATATGTGATCATGAGCTCCATGGACTATATCCATCCCGTTCTCCATAGCTTCGAAAAAGACTTCTTTTTGATCAAAAGGAAATGCTCCTCCATCTCTAGCTATTCCATTTATGAAGACTTCTGGTTTAACGTCTAAGTTATTTAATGCATCCTCCAAGTCATCAAATATCGGGATCTCTTTTTCAACATCTTTAAGTACTTCATGCACAAAGTTCTCTTTTCTAGTACTATCTATCACTCCCACGATACCATATCTTTCTGAAAAACGAACTAAACCGTTAGCTGTTTTACCATCTAACTTCCCGAACTCTCCTTCTGAATAAATAAGAGCTGGTATCTTCTCTTCGATTCCAAACATCATTAACAACTCCATTTAAAATCTGAATTATTTTTCCTTTAATTTACCAGATGTTATAACTACTACATGCTTACCCTCAATATTATTTTCTTCTAAATACTTATCTAAAGCACCGAGTGCAGTGCATGAGCAGGGGATAGACTCTATTCCTTCTTCCTTCAACATTTGATAATAATGGATGATCTCTTTATCTGTTAATCCGATTGCAGTCCCATCTGTATCGTATATAGCATTCACTGCCTCCTGTCCATCCAATGATCTCCAGTTCAACAACGGTTCATTTATTTCAGTTTCGTTCAAGCTATCTGGTTTTAACTCTAAAACATCCCTACTTCCTCGTTTGATAGTCTCTATTATAGCGTTATTACCTAGGCTTGAAGCAGCTATCATCTTAGGTATGTCCTCACTTCTTTTCTTTCGCCATAATAATCTAAAACCTAGATGTATTCCTGCTATAGTGGTCCCATTTCCAACTGATACTGATAGAGTCGTAGGATTTTCCCCTAACTCCTCGAGTATTTCCTCTGATATATCAGCATAAGCTACTAAGGAAATCGTTGTATTTTTCATACCAGGGTTGGCATCGTACCAATCATGCTTTTTAGCCATCTCTCTACTTTTTTCCACTGACTCTTCATATCCTCCTTCAACCCTGAAAACTTCAGCCCCATTTTCCTTCATATTATCGATTAAATCAGATGTGTATTTTTTGGGAGTAAATATCTTACAATCCAAATCAGTTTTTTTTGCTACAAAACTCATGGAATGAGCATAATTACCACACGAACCTACAGTTATTGTATCATAATTTCTAACTATAGCGTCATCAACATGCTGTATGGCTAAGCGGTCTTTATGTGTGCCAGTAGTATTATGTCCTTCCAGTTTTAGATATAATTGACTTATACCTAACTTTTTCTCTAAACTCTTTGCACGAATCAACGGTGTATTACCGATACCATAAGTCATATAGATAAAATGATTGATAATAGAACTTATAAGTATTTTGACTTGGAAAAATAAAAAGATAAGGGTTTTTTAATATTCCTCTTTTTCCTCTTCTATTATGGATTTTTCAGTGGTCAATTCTTCGAGTTCCATCCTATATTCACTTAACTCATCTTTTATCTCATCTATCTCTTTCTCTCTTTTTTCTTTTATGTAA
>CAZEXI010000026.1:0-28533 GCA_964516805.1 uncultured Thermoplasmata archaeon | reverse complement strand
TCACCTAGATGAATCAATAATAGTTCTCCTCGATATATCTTATTTGCTAAAAAAGAAAAGGAAATAAATGGATTTATAGATTGTATATTTCTGAATATTTATCCTTTAGATATTTGATATGGTAATCTTCACTTAGTTTCTCTCCAGTTACCTTTTTGATCATATCTTCAGGTTCATACTGTCTACCGTATTCATGAATGTTTTCTCTGAGCCATTTCAACAGATGACTGAAATCACCATCAGAGAATTTTTCCTTCACGTCTCCTAGTTCATCTTGAACTTGATCGAATATCTGAGCTGCGTAAAGATTGCCTAGAGCATAACTAGGGAAGTATCCAAACTGTCCTGCTGACCAGTGTATGTCCTGAAGAACGCCTTTAGAAGGATCCTCTGGGACTATGCCAAAGTAGTCATCCATCTTATTTTCCCATATTGTTTTGGTTTCTTCAGGTTCTATTTCATCCCTGAACATACCCAGCTCGATATCAAATCTGAGAGCGATGTGAAGGTTGTATGTTGCTTCATCTGCATTCACTCTGATAAAAGTCGGTTTGACTCTATTGATCGCTTTATAATATTCATCCTCGGAATAATCCTCTAAATAAGGGTAGTGCTCCTTTAAAATTGGGAACAGGTAGTCTATAAATTCTCTACTGCGACCTACAAAATTTTCCCACATCCGAGACTGAGATTCGTGGAATCCCATGGATACACCGTTACAGATCGGTGTTCCGTAAAGTTTTGATGGAAAACCCTGCTCGTACATACCATGCCCAGCTTCGTGCATAGCACTGAATATTGAGGAAAGATCATCTTCATTGTATCTGTTGGTTATCCTCACATCATCTTCCATACCAATAGTGAATGGGTGAACAGCTTCGTCTAATCTACCTTCGTTGTAATCAAAACCGATCTGTTCTGTTATCTTCTTGCTGATTTCAAATTGAGCATCAGTATCAAATTTTTTGTCCTTAAAGACACCCTGACCAGGTACGATTTCAGTTTCAAATATTTTCTCAACAAAAGAAGAAAGTTTCTTTTTCATGGGTTCAAATACTTTTTCTACTTTCTTCGCAGTCAGACCAGGTTCATAAGTGTCTAGATGAGCATCATAAGGTTCATTCTCATAATCGATGTACTGGGCTTTTTTCTTATATAGGTCAACCTGCTTCTCTAAGTAAGGTAGAAATTCTTGAAAGTCTGATTTTTTATAAGCCTTCTCCCATGCTTTTTGTGCTTTTGATGCAGTCTTTGCTATCTCTTCAACGAGGTCATCTGGAACTTTGTAATTCTTATCAAACTGTCTTTGCATTTCCCTTACTTGAGCCTTCTGAACATCGTTCAGATCATCGTGAACTGAAGGCTTATTGAGTTCATTCAGGTATTTTTTCATTTTTTCAGAAGTTAGTTTTTTATGTATCAGTGATGAAAGAGTTGCTTTTATTTCAGAGCGTCCTTCAACTGATCCCTCTGGCATGTATGTACGCTCGTCCCAACCAGCTAAGGATTGGTACCTTCTAAGATGCTTTATCTTCTTAGAAAGCTCCATAAAATCATCGTAAGTAGACATAATATATCTCCAAGAGGGGTGATAAGTTTATATGATTTATAGTTAACTATGGAATATCAATTTAATTTTTCAGTGTATTATAAATAAGATAATTCATTGTATTTAACGATAAAATGTCTAAAAGCGAAGTTTTGGTTTTAGATTCGGAAGATGTGGAGATGAAAAAGGTTGAAAAAGGTGAAAATGTATTTATCCAGAAGCTTATAGTTGACGATCAGGATGCTGAAAACTGTTATCTAAGGAAATTTACGATGAAACCAGGAGCTAAAATGGGTATGCACTTACATGATAATGGAGAACATGTACAATACTTTCTCAAAGGTAAGATGCTGTTAAAAACTGAATCAGGTGAAAAAGTTATAGAAGAAGGAAACGCTATCCATATACCAAGCAATGTAAGACATTCCTATGAGAATCCCTACGATGAGGATGCAGTATTTTTATGTGTAATACCAGCTAAAGAATTACATACAGAAATGGATAAATAGGATTGCTGGATTATATTGTAATTAGATAATTTATACTTAATATATTAATAACATATTGATATACCATAGAATTTATATACGATTGTAGAAATAAGGTGAGTAGTAAATCTTGGCCCCTAGGAGGGTAAAAAGATGGTTAATGATTTGGAAGAAGAAGAAGAAGAGGAAATCATGGAAACAGAAGATACTAACTATGGAACGATGATTCTAGTTCTAGGAGTAATTATAACTATCGGTGTTCTAGGTTTAAAGGCTGCAGCGATGGCAAGTGGTAAATTTGACATATTAGGTATAACAGTAGCAGATAAGATATATACTGGTGGAGATCATTTCTCAACATACTTCTTTTCAGGTTTGATTGTAGGTATCTTAGTTATAATTATAGGTATAGCTACATCTTCCCAGGCTAAAAAGAAAACTACTGAGGAAGAAGTTGAAGAGACTTGGGAAGAAGAAGAGGAAGAAGAAGGTATTTGTCCCACATGTGGTGCAGTCATACCAATCGATTCAGAAGTTTGCCCAGAGTGCGGTGAAGAATTAGCTCCACCTGGAGAAGAAGAGGAAGAAGAAGAAGTCGTTGAAGAAGTTGAAGTTGTTGAGTGTCCAATATGCGGTGCAGAAGTACCTGAAGATGCTGAAGAATGTCCAGAGTGCGGTGAACCTTTAACGGATCTTGAAGAGGAAGAAGAAGACCTCTTTGAAGATCTATAATTAAACCCTTTAAATTTTATTTTATATTACTTTTTAAGAAAGAGGAAAAATAATCTATAATGTCTTTTATCAATGATTTTATTTCCGTCAAAAACTGAAATGATTTTTCGTAATACATCAAGGCAGCTATGATCAATGTAGAAAATAACCCAAATGATGTGTTAGACATACTTGGATAACGTGTAACTGTATCTTTTGCTCCTAAGTTTTCACTAACTACAACTGTCTGTTCTGCAGTCCAGGTACCAAAGTCAAAAACAATATCTGGGACTGGTATTGGACCCCAGAATTTGAACAATATCTCGGTTTGGAGGTAATAAAAGTCAGTTGAGATTGGATAAAATAGAGCTACACCTTGTCCCAGATCAAGTATAAGCGAGCTAACCATAAAGAAAATGGCTATCCAGGCATAATCAAAGTATTTTTTATGGTAATTATCGATGTATAATAGATAAGCGAATGGTAGTAAAAATGCTACGAATACATTGTGAAAAAGTAGTCTGTGAGTACCTGCAAAAAATACATCAAGGTCGATAAGGAAAGTGAAAGGGAGCATAAGCAAAATTTTACGAGTGTCAACTCTAAGTGCTAATAAAATCAACACGGGTATCGTGATCTGAGCGAAGGTATCCATCTTTTTGTAATACCTTGATATTCATATAAAAAAATTTAGATAAACGGAATTGGTTTGTGGTTTGTGAAAAGAAAAACTATCCATGATATATTGTCCCGTAAAATATTCATCCGCTTCATGTTAGTTTTTAGTTTTTTCTTATTTTTTATCACCCTCTCATTTACAAATATAGGCGAACCTCGTTCTTCTGTATTTTGGTATATGTCTGAATTATTCTGGACTTTCTGGATCGGTTTAGTGTTAGCTGTAATTGGAATTTTACTATCGATCAAAAATCGATATAGAATTGAAGGAATTGTTGGGATATTTATACCCGTTATATATCTTTACACATTACCGAATTATGCCCACCAGATGGTAGTTGTTTTCGATGTGTATCATGTAATCCCACCAGCTCTGGATATAATAAGAGAAGGTTCAGTGAATATGAAAAGTATTGAATTTCCATTCTCTCATATTTTCTTTGCGTCCAATATGATCATCACAGATATGAATGGAATACAGTATGCTAGATTGTTTCCAACTATCCTTTCTTCCTTGATTGTACTATTTATATTTACAATCTCCAGAAAGATATCAAAAAGATGGGCATTTTTTTCTCCTTTAGTATTTTTGTCTTTGAATTGGTACATGGAGTATCATCTGTGTAGGCAGGCTTATGGGGTTTTGATTTGGACAGCTTTTTGGGTTACATTTTACCTGTTTATCGAAAAGAAAAATTACCGGCTAGGACTAATATCTTCGTTACTCTTGATTTCTTTAATACCATCACATCCAGGTACACTTATAATAACTTCATTCAACATAGCAGCTTTGACCTTTATTGTCTTTTTATCTTTAAAGGATAAGGAAGAATGGGCATTCTTGAAATATTCTATACCAGTGATTTTAGTTTTTACGATATCATTATTATTGATTTACAGATTTGTTCCTAATATCAACCAATTTGTCACCACTATGTACGATCAGATTATGGCGGGAGGCTTCAAAGGATTTTCATTAGGGGGTCCTACACAGACAAGCATGGAGTATGCGTGGGTAAACGATCTACGGATGGCAGCTGGAGCTTTTCAATCTTTGGCAGGACTTTTAGGTTTCTGTGTTCTCTATCGTTTGAATTCAAAAAAGGCTTTAATAATAGGTGCATGGTTTTTTTCATGCTACCTCTGGCTTTCGTACTCTTTCACTCACAATGGATTTTTGATAGAAAGGTCATTTTTGACGGCCTTGATTCCTGCGTCGATCCTAATACCAGTTGTCATTGAATATTTCAAACCAGATAACTTTGAATTTAAACAATTATTGAAAACTACTGTTGTTGTTTTAGTGATAGCATTTATTATATTTATACCGATAACTAAGAACAGTATAGATTCTATAGAAACACCTACAGACCAAGGCTTTAAAGCAGGAAGATTTGCCCAGAACAATTTTGAAAAAAGAATTTTTACCACAGATACCCATCAGGGTTTATTCAGATATCTGGAAAGCACCAGCAATTCCTCAGTTTATTTTAGAGCAAGAGCTACTAGAAATCGTGAACTGTATGAAAATAAGATGACCTATGGGTATCCGATACCTAAAACAGATGATACAAACATACCTAAAATTTTATTTGTAGATTACATAAAAAATTACTTCAAGGTAAGATATGGGGATGAGGAAGTGATAATAGAGATCAACAGATATGAGAAAGATGTGAGTTATGCTTCGTCTAAAGTATACACAAGTGGAAGTGCTAGGATTTACTTTAATACGTCTTGAATAGCCTTTTCATACTTTTTAGCGATCCGATCCCAGTCGAATTTACTGACCCACGTTGGATTTACTTTTTTATTCAGTGCCAAAACTAATTCTCCCAAGAATTCTTCGTCATTTTTGTAGGAAAAAACACCTCTTTTTCTACCAAATATTCGTTCAACAGTGGGCATATTCTTGCTCAGTACAGGTACACCACATCCCAAATAATTGAGTACTTTACTTCCAAAGGTCAGTTGATTCATTGCAATACTTTTACGGGGATTTAAACCGACGTCCATGGCACTGATATATGGTCCAAGTTCGGAATATTTAACACCTCCCGTAAATATCACCCTGTCACTGACTCTTTTCTGCTCAGCTAATTTTTTTAATCTTGAAGCGTAATCGGTATGCAGTCCAGGACCAACAATCAGTAGTTTGATCCTGGGATAACGATCGATAAGAGATGGCATAAGATCGATCACACTTTCCAAGTCTATCCATTTCTCTAGAGAACCTGCATAACCTAAAACAGGATGTTTCAATGAATATTTTTCCTCAATTTTGGTTGGATCTGTAGGTTGGATAACCCTTGTATCGATACCATTTGGTACAACATAGATTTTTTTATCTGTCTTTTCTCTAAGATATTCTTTAAATTTTTTTGTTGGAGTAATGATCGCAGATGCGTTTTTAATATTAAAATTTGTTATACCTCCAGATGTGTATTTTACTAGTGCGTTCATGGGGGGTTTATAATAAGAAGAAGCACTCTGTGGAAATAAATCTAAGTAATCTATGATCACGGGGGTATCATTGAAATTAGCCCAGAATCCAGGCAGTATATTCGATGAGATAATGATATCGTATCTGTATGCAATATCAGATATCTTTTTTAAATGATTTAATGAATTCTGAAGATAATAACTACCTATATCTCCATCCGATTTTTCATCCATCTTTACTAGATTACATTTTGTTTCTCTGATAATGTCTTTAAATATATTAAAATGACATACATCGATTTCATGATTGTCAGATAATCTATCGAATATGAAATTTAATCTGTTGGGTACAGGATGACCTGTCCAATCTGTAGTAGGTATAACTAATATTTTCATCTAAATTACCTTAGATTATTATCTCTTTCAAATCATAAGCTGCAGTTACAGAGATATCTTTTTCTTTTTCTATTTTCTCTACGATTTCGTCCAATTTTTCTTCTACTTCAGGATAGAAATGTGTAATGACCATTTCTCTTATATTTATATCGGATAGCATATTGATTATATCTTCAGGATTGGTGTGTACTTCCATTTTCTGCAGAAATGAGATCTCATGAATTAATAAATTGGTTCCATCGGCCTTTTCTTTAATATGTTCACAGACTCCTGTATCTGATGTGTAAACTATATTATTTCCACCTTGATGTATCTTAAATCCCATGCTGTTATCCGTGTGTAATGTTTTGAAACATTCTATCTCGATGTCTTTGTATTTTACTCTCTCTTCAGGTTTCATTTCTTTAAAATTGAGATCAGCTCTTTCATATTCATCACATGCTTTCCAGAAGTTTATAAGATCATCTTTGATTTCAGGATGACAGATTATGTCAAATTCAGCTTTGTTTGTTCTCAACCAGGACGCCTTAGTTAATGATGGCAGGTCTTGTATGTGGTCTAAATGAAAATGACTTACACATATCAGATCGATATCTTCCGCTTCTATATCGTTCTCCTTTAATCTAAGAGGTACAGACATGCCGCAATCTAACAATATGTTGGTTTTAGATGTTTGAACAAGAATACCAGATTGAGCTCTTTCAGGAATAGGTATTCCTCCTGACGAACCGAGGATCGTTATTTTCATAATCAAAATAATTGATTCATCCTTTTTATCGATTTCGAAAAATCAATAATTATCGATGAACCATTTTATACATCCCTCGATTCCTTTATCTAACTCCATTTCTGGTTCATAATCCAAAATGTCTTTAGCTTTACTGATATCAGCATAATTTCTATAAATTTCACCTGCCCTTTCTTCACCATATTCAGGTTCAGGTACATCATAATCATGTTTTGACATTTTTTCTTTTATTATATCATATAGTTCATTTATACTAGTTTCCACACCTGTAGCTATCTGGAATAGTTCAAAATCAGCTTCAAGATCACTCACTGAGGATAAATATAGTGCTTGAGATATATCTTTTGTGTGGATGAAGTCTCTAGTCTGTCCACCATCTCCATATATTATTGGAACATCTCCTTCCATTATCTGCTTGATGAATTTAGCGACAACGCTTCCCTTATGCCAGGATTTCGGTCCATACACATTTGAAAATCTCAAAGCTACCGTATTCAATCCATAACTACCAGCAAATGCACTGCAGTATCCTTCACATGACAATTTACTTGCGCCGTATGGTGAGAGCGGTTGAGGCACCTTCTCTTCATCGATAGGCATATCCTGTTCACCTAAAGGGGCTGCGGATGAAGCTTGTGTAAAATTTTTTACCTCATTTTCAACCGCAGTCTCAAGCAGATTGATAGTACCTAGTATGTTTATTTCAGCATCTTCTTTTGGATCGTCTACTGAATCTATCACACTGGTCTGTGCTGCTAAGTTTATCACATAATCACAGTCTCTCATAGATTCTTTAACATCGTCTTTATTGGTAATATCACCTTTAAAAAATTCTATCCTCTCTTCAGAATAACCATTGATACTTTTCAAGTATTCTAGTTTACCTACACTCAGGTTATCCAATACATTGATATTCCAATCAGTTACTTCCAACAGATATTCGATCAGATTTGTACCTATAAAACCGCATCCTCCAGTAACTAAAATTTTATCCATGATCACACCATTGTTCAACTATCTAGACAAAATAAGATATATGCATTTTTTGGTCATACTATAGGTATGACTTCAGCAGTTGGATTGCCTTCTGAGATTTTGAATGAAAGGGAATATAGTGGACTATGAGATTTTTCAGTGTAGAAACAAATTATCCCGTTTATCATCTCTATTTTAAGGACGTCATCAGCAGCAACTTTCAGATTAGAAATTTTCTCGTCCTCATCTATGCAAAATCCGACGAAGGAATGACCTTTGCTTACTATAGATGGGATTATATTATTTAATTTTGCTAAGGACCTGTCACCATAATTACCTATCAGTGAATTTAACCCGACCAAAAATGTATATGGTGACTTACTTTCGGAGAGTTGATTTCCTATTCTGTTCAAGTCGAAATCTGAATACAGGTCCTCTCCTCTCAATTCTATACTGTTTTCATCTGGTTCAGGTAAAAACTGCTGCATGATAAGTAAATGTTTTATCTTCTCCTCCGGGACATATCCGTTAAGTATCCTTTTTATCTGGGATGCATTATATCCGAAAGGAGGAAGTGTTATCGTGCCTCTGTTAAGAATACAGGAATTAGATAACAAAGCAGACATTATATTTTCTAAAGCTTCTTTTGGTATATTTTCGTCTATCTCTACAATATGTGAACCTGGATACTCTAAACCATCGATCACATCATCTATATTTTCATGACCAGTTGAGATCTTATCGGCTTTATCCATTAATATAGGTTCTTTTTTCATCTTTGTAAAATCATTTGGAATCTTTGATTTAATCAATTTAAAGTTTCCTTCATGCAAACTAAAAATATATTTTGAATTCTTAACCTGTTTACTTTTTAATTTTTCGATATTCATCTCTCTTATAACCTTATTATCATGATATCTTTTTTCTAATTTTATTATGCCGTCAGCTATATAATCTATCTTGTTTGTATCCGTACTTTCCGTGATGAATATCAGATTCGTATTCCCATTATCGGAAAGATCTTTTTGAAGAGCTGACACTATCTTTTCTTTTGGTATACCATAATGATCGCTGAGGGCTTCGATACTATCTATTATGATAAGACTCTTTTTTGGAAGACTTCTTTTAACCATTTCATAAGCTTTATCAATTTCTGGCAGTGTTTTCCCGATTTCAAAAACGAATTCATTTTTAAAAGAATCGCTCATCTCTTCGTCTTCGCCGATTATCTCTCCTCTTTCTACTTTACCTTCAAGTTTTTGTAGTTCCTCTTTCTGGAACGAAAATCCTTCTTCTTTTTCATGTATGCTTTTTAGAAATCTTCTTGATAGATAAGTCTGAGTTTTTTGAACTTCATCCATTGAGACTGTGTTTATTATGTCATCCGAATAGAAACTTTTGAGCAATTTTCTAGCATTTCCTAGAATGTCCTGCTGCTTTATCTTTTCTTTAAGCCACGGAAATTGTTTGAATAGTTTTTTATCTTCAACTCTTTTTGAGATATAATCACTTCTAGCAAGACCGTAGTACTTCTCCATAATCTGAAGTGCCAGGGTAGTTTTCCCTGTACCCGTCTCTCCCTTTATAATTAAAGAATTACCACCTTCTTCAGAGATAAACGAATGTAATTCCTCCGGGACTATCTTTTCTTTATCCATGACTTTCCGCCCATAAACTGCTCTTCAACATTAGATAGGCTGATTTCATATTATAATAAGTTACGATAATAGTATAAATTTCAATTATTGAAAATGAAATTAATAAATAATAAACAGTTTTTTGAATATAATTTAAAAATAAAAGAATAGAGAATTAAATCTCTAATTTTCCCTTTTTCTTCAATTTCTCAAGAGCTTCATCGCTTTTCTTTTTCATCTCTTCGTCATTCTCTAGTTCATCTTTCACTTTTTTATTCTGTTCCATGAGCATCTTTTTCCTTTCCAGTTCTTCTTCCTTCTTTTGTCTCTTCAGTTCTATAACTTCTGATTTCATATCCATCGCTCTATTGTGATAGTGATCAGCTCTTTCTCTGATCTTGGTGTACTGTTCATGTAGGTCATCAGCCTCGTTCGAGATCTCATTGATTTCGTCATATAAGGATTGGACTTTTTCGTGATATTCTTGAGATTTATTGGAATATTCAACAACTTTTTCATGTTCCTTATCCGCTTTCTCAAACAATTCATCTATCTTTTCGTCTAATTCTTCTACCTCGTCCAAAATCTCATTTTGCTCGTCTAGTAACTCCTTTTTCTCTTCTAATTCTTTTCTTTTTTGTTTCAATTTGTCTAGGTGATCGTTCTCTTCCTGGACGGTCATTGCAGTTGTTTGATGTTCCATCTCGAGGGCTTTGATTTCTCCTTCAAGTTCTTTTACTTTCTTAGAAAGATTATCTACAAGTTTGTCTTTTTTCTCTCTCTTGAACTGGATCAGTTCTTTAGCTTTTGATTGATATTCATTTCTTTTTTCCTTATGTTCTTTAGATTTAGCTGTTAGTTCGTCCCTTTTTTCTTTATTTTCGTTAAGTTCTTTCCTTAATTTTTTCTTTTCTTTGTTCAGTTTGTCTCTTTCTTCTCTGTAGAAATTAGCTTCATCATTGAGCTCGTTTCTTTTTTGAATAAAGTTTCTAAATCTATTCTCTGCTTCACCGATCTTCTTCGGGTCTAATCCCTCATCGTTTGACATTTGTAATCAACCTTCGTTAAACTTGATTATATTATAAGATTTTCGCTTTTTATACTTATTTCCTTTGTTTTTCAATTTCTTCATAGCCTTTTTCTAAAGCTTTAAGATTCATATCTACATATTTTTCAGGGAAATCTGATTCAACTACTTTTTTTAATGATTCTAAGTTGATCTCATCAGATATCTTTGCTAGTGCTCCTAAAAGGACAACATTTGCAGCCTTTGCAGTAGCGATATCTTCTGCGATCTCTCCTGCTGGCACTTTGAAAACCTGGCCTTCTGTTTCTGGAATATCTTTAACTCTTGTACTATCTACGATCAAAAACTTGGATTTTTTAGCTGTATCTTTCCATTCATCCAATGTTTTTTGATAAAGGATCAATAAATAGTCTGGGATATCGATGACTAACTCATCAACATTTTCCTTATCAGCTATAACATCAGAGTATGCTATTCCACTTCTTACCGCAGCTGAATATGATCTTTTCTGAGCAACGTCATATCCCTGTTCTATAGCCATGGATTTACCTAGCAAACTACCGGCTCTTACTGTGCCTTGACCTGCCCATCCACCGATTCTTATCTTTATCATCTTAGTCACCCCTGTGTTCTTCTATTTGTTTATAAATCTCTTCGGTCAGTTCTGGTCTTTCGATATCAGTAAGGGTACCTACGTATATCTTATCAGAATCTGGGTCTTTACTGGTGTTCTCCTTGTACCAGTTCAGCATCTCTACACCATTCATACCTTTTTTCTTACCGGTCCTGGTTGGACACTGTGATAGTATCTCTATAAACGAAAATCCTTTCTTATCTATTGCTTTTTCGACTTCTGAAATTATATCGTTCATGTGGTAAGTAGTCCATCTAGCTACATGACTTGCTCCAGCAGCTTTCACAACCTCTGCTACTTCCATACCTGCCGCTGGATTACCATAAGGTGTTGTCAGGGTCTCTTCACCATAATCTGTAGTTGGTGCTACCTGTCCACCTGTCATCGCATAAAGACCATTGTTAATCATCATAACGTTCAGATCAACATTATTACGGGCTGCGTGTAGAAGGTGATTC
The DNA here is from genome assembly GCA_964516805.1 of uncultured Thermoplasmata archaeon. GTDB lineage: Archaea > Thermoplasmatota > Thermoplasmata > Halarchaeoplasmatales > Halarchaeoplasmataceae > CAYSTL01. The sequence goes on along the minus strand of CAZEXI010000026.1, from coordinate 16,790 downwards.
CCACCGATACCGGCGCAGTCACCATCACCTGAAACAACCATCACTTCTAGGTCCTTATTTCCTAACTTCACTCCCATAGCATGTGGTATTGCTCGTCCATGGGTTGTATGAAGAGTATCTACTCTCCAATGTGGTGATGGTATCCATGCTGCACAACCTATACCGCTTACAGCGACCACGTCATCTTTGTTGATTTCACTTTTTTCTACCGCTCTAGACATAGCGTTCAAAACCATCCCATCACCGCATCCTGGACAGAACGGTGAAGGATGACTTCTTATGTACTTTTCTTTGATATCTTCGGAAGTAATCATTTTAACACCTCTGTTATCTTTTGATAAATTTGGTCGATAGTTGGTAAAGAATTAACCCTGTCATAGATATGTAACTTATCAGGATCGACACATCTTTCAACTTCCATCCTGTATCCTCTCAATGAAAGCTCACACAGTAAAATTTCTGAATCTTCTCCAATTTCTTTCATCCTATCTTCAGGGCTTGGCCACATCACTTTTGGCCTGAAGAACCCGACATCGTATCCTTGTTTTCTAGCTTTTTTAACTGCTCCTCTTGCAGGTCTAGACATAGAACCATAAGAAACTACAACTAAATCCGCGTCTTCTACATCGTTTTCTTCCCAATCTTCGATATCCTTTCTGTTGTCTTCAATTTTAGCTACCAATCTTCTTACTAGATTGTCCTGGGCTTCAAAACTTGAGGTATCTCTTGTACCATCACCTAGATGGGTAGACCCAGTCACAAGAAGTTCATAACCATCGCCAAATTTAGGCATGGATGGTACATGATCTTCTCTATCAGTATCAAAGAATTCGGTTTCATCTTCTTTGGGTTTTCGTCTTTCAATCGTTTCAATTTCTTCTGGTATTTTGACCTTTTCTCTCATATGGCCGACACCCGCATCAGCCAGAACAACAACAGGTGTTCGGTACCTTTCAGATAAGTTAAACGCCTTAACAGTAAAATCGAACATCTCTTGGACAGAGTTAGGGGATAATGCGATTATCTCATAGTCACCTTGACTGCCGAATCTAGCCTGCATCACATCACCAGTACCTGGCTTTGTAGCTTGACCAGTAGATGGACCAGCTCTTTGGACGTTTACTAATACACAAGGTGTTTCGGTCATGATTGCATACCCAAGATTTTCCATCATGAGTGAAAATCCGGGACCACTAGTTGCAGTCATTGATTTAATTCCAGACCATGATGCACCTGTGATTGAAGCCATGCTGGCTATCTCATCTTCCATCTGAATAAATCGTCCTCCTTCTTTGGGTAACTCTTTAGAAAGATGGTTCATTATTTCTGATGCTGGTGTGATAGGATAACCTGCATAAAATTTACATCCTGCTGCCATAGCACCTTCAGCACAAGCTTCATTACCTTCTAAAAAGTACTCTCCAGGTTCCTTCATTCTTCTTCCTCCTTTACGTGTATCGCAAAATCAGGACAGTACAACTCGCATCTCCTGCATGTTATACATTTGTCTATATCCTTAACTTCTGGAAAATAATTATCATATTGGTTTAAGTCTTCTGATTCTCCTAAAACATTAGTGGGACAGTATTCAATGCAAATTCCGCATCCTGTACATAATTCTCTATCGATTTCTATTTCGACTTTATCCGACATTATACCAATTGACCGAACCTCGCCATGAATATAAATGTTTTTGATTTTTTAGATTATTGTTATGAAGGAGGCCATTCAATTCCTTTTTCTCTGTTTGCCTCCCTTTCTTTATAACTATTAGATGATGGATCGGTCTCTTCACCGCATCTTTTACATTTTAATTTTCCTTCATCTGTATATATGGCTGTACCATTACCGCAGTTGGGACATACATAAGCAAAGCTCGTTCCAGCTGTTCCGGAGGGAGTTTCTTTTTCAACTTTCTCCTCTGTTACAATTTTTTCATCCCTTTTTTTCGGATTAAATAACCAATTATATCCATTTTTAAGGAAGTAATATGAATAATACCCTCCTATAGCTATCCAGAATAAGAGGATCAACGTAAAGTAAGTATTATAGTTTGGTATATTAAGTATATCTTCTGGTATAGACATGTAATCCCAGACAAAATGTAGTATTATGGCTGAATAAAGCCCGTCCTTAGCGAACAAATATCCAAATCCTATACCCGCAATAAAAGTTGGAAATATTTTGAATATATCCCAGCTTGCAAGGTGCGCTAATGAGAATATAGCTGAAGATAATATTATTAAAATTACAATGAATCTACCTTTTATACCGAATCCACCAATTAAAAACTTCTTTGGGTTTTTATGACCTTTGACCTTAGCATAAAAAACCATTGGGATTCCTATGTAAATCAATCTAACTACCACTTCTTCCCACACAGCTGCATTTGTAAAACTGAGCGCTATTTGCCAAAGAGGATTTTCTTCCAATCCTGAAGGTGTAGAAGGACTAGTTCCAAACAGCTGTAATGCCATCAAGTAAATGTAAGTTACAAACAAAAGTGCAGCAAATACACACGCAACTCTCATGATAGGACCCTTTATCTTATCTGGCCCACTATTTTCATTACTCAATGTATTTTTCAAATAGGTAATAAATCCATTAGTACCTTCATAAAATAATGTCATGTAAGAGAGAAATATAGTGGCAACAAGACCCATGTAATAAATTGCTAAAGTGTATCCTTTTATTTTAAAAAGTCCTAAAGCAAAGTAATAGGTTCCATCTTGAACTACTGGTATAGGACTTACTAGATATATAACACTGGAGTTGTATATCGTTTTAGGAAATATCAATTTTATAAGCCAAAGCATTGCACCCGTGTTAAGAACGGTATATCCAATAAACAGGAAAACAGATATGATCGTGGTGTACCTTATAATATATTTTGAAAATATTTGGGAATCACCACCAGTATTATCTTTTTCCATGGTTTTGTCATCATCCACGGAATACCCGCAGTTTGGACAAGAACCATCTGCCATCTCTGTACCACAACGTGGACATCTCATGTACCTAAATTAAAAGACAGTTATTAACACTTTTTGGAAATACTTACTCTTTGATTTCTTCCATCATATCCTCAACGTCTTCAACGAACTGATGAGCACCGAGTTCATCAAGTATATTTTTAGCATCCTTTAAGTAATCTATAGCCTTATCGTCTTTATTTTTCTCTAGATACACTTTACCGAGCTCGATCTTTCCTTGGGCTCTATCGAATGGAATATCTGGATCTTTGAACATATCTTGACTTTCTTTGATGTATTCTTCAGCTTTTTCCAATTTACCTTGTAACCTATATATGGTTCCCAAGACTCTGTAAGAACCAGCAACACCACTGTGGTTATTTATTTTCCTTAAAGTATTTTTAGCTTTTTTAGCGTTTTCGAGAGCTTTATCTGTGTTTCCTAGATTAGCCAATGCTTCAGCTAAGTTAAAATGACCCCATCCTATGAGTTTTTTATTTTCTAATTGTTTGCCCGTTTCGATTGTCTTTTTAAAATATTCTAAGGATTCTTCCCACTCCTTGTTTTTCATATACAGATCGCCAATGTTATTGTATACCCTGCCTAGATTTCTTGAGGCCTCATATCTTTTGAGTATTTCAAGGCTTTTTTTATCATACTCAATAGCTTTATTAATATCGCTTTTATGAGTGTATATATTCCCCATATCGATATAGGCTTCTGCTAGTAGCCTATCTGCTTCGATTTCTTTTGCACTTTTGATACCTTTATCATAGTGTTCTTTAGCTTTTCCAAATTCTCCTAACCGCCAGTGTAAGTAACCAAGTAGTAAATTGGACTTTGCTATACCATAATTATAATCTATTTTCTTCGCTAATGAAAGAGATTCTTCTAAAATTTCCTTACTTTTTTCGTATTCATTGAATTCTTTATGGATTGTTCCCAACTTTATCATAGAATCTATTTTTATTTTCTTTTTATCAAGTTCTTTAGAAAGAGACAGTACCTTTTCCCAGGCATCTTTTGATTTATCCCATTTATTTATATCGAAACTATTTTTTCCGATCATTCTAAGTAGGTTTAATTTTTTCTCTTCTTCATCATCAATATTGTTGGTTTTATCTAGTGATTTCAAAGCCCTCTCATAATAGTCGATTGCTGTTGCTACAGCTAGAGCATTTATACTCTGGTCACCAGCCTTGATCGAATATTTATAAGCCTTTTCAAAATCTTTTCCTCTGTAATAATGTCTACTCAGATCATAATAAAATTCTTCTAAACGACCATTGTATGTTTCCTCTATGCCATCAGCTACTTTTGCATGCATTATTCTTTTCCTGCTTCTTCCCATATCTTCATAAATTGCTGTCCTTTCCTGAACATGATTAAATTTGTAGATTTCTTTCGATGTGTTTTCCTTTTCTTTGATTATTCCTTTTTCTATCAATTCATCTATTATGTCTAAAAGTTCTATTACATCGACCTTGGTCACATTCTCAAGCAGCTCAAAGTCGAATTCATTGCCAATAATGGATGCAAACATCAACACTTTTTTTTCTTTCTTATTTAGTGAATTCAATCTACGATCAGTTATATTTTTGATCGTTGAAGGTATCTTGATATCTTCAAGTTTATCATCTATATCTTCTGGAAAAGAATCTTGGTCTATTATTCCTTCGTCTATTAATGAATTTATGATTTCGAATACAAAGTAGGGATTCCCTTCACTTTCTCTATAAATTGTCCAGATAAACGAGGCTGATACAATATTTTCATCAAGATATTGTTTAATGATACGGGATATATGGTTAAATTCTAATCTGTCTATCTCAACAGTATTGACAAGCTTTTCCTCATTCATCCTTCTGATAACGATTTCAAAAGGTAGTTCTTCTTCGCTTACTTTTATCTCTTCTGGCCTGTAAGCGCCGATAAATAAAACCTTACTGTTTTGGGTATTTCTTAAAAGATGGTGTAACAAGAATGAGGATGATTCATCTATACTATGTAGATCATCAAAGAATAAAAGTAATGGGTTTTCATCTGCTAATCTATGGACTAGGTCTGTTATTTTATTGAAGAACATCTCTCTTTTATCTGATATCGAAACATTTTTCTTACTTTGATTATTATCTTCAACTCCCATCAAACTAAGAGATCTGCCCGATCCTCGAGTAGTTGCAGGACCAGTATCTGAACTTTCTTCATCGATATGGTCTTCGAATAGATCATAAAAAGGAAGGAATGGGTCTGAACTCTCATGGTATAAACATTTACCTCTAAACGTAGTAAATCCTTCTTCTCTGCAAATATCCATGAATTCCTCTGCAAGTAATGTTTTACCCACACCTGCTTCTCCTTTTAAAAGAACGAATTTGCTGTTCTGTGATTTTACTTCATCCATGTAATATTTTAGCTCATCAAGGCTTTCCTTCCTATCAACGAAAATTTTGTCTTCATTCATTTTATCTTCGTTTTATATTTTATTTTCTAATGTGATATTTGTATAAAGGGGTTAATGTATTTTTAGTTAATTTATCCTTTCTTCACCTTGCTTGGTATTATTTTCTGTAATTCGCTGCTTTCTACTTTTTGTTCTAGATTTTCTCTAAGTTTGTATTTCTGTATTTTACCACGCCCTGAAACTGGTAGATTTACATCTATTGCCACATATCTAGGAACTTTTGCACTAGCAACTTTTCCATATAGAAAATCAACTACATCCTGCTTAGTAATATCAGCACCGTCTGTCGGAACTACAGCTGCTGCGACGACTTCTCCAAGCTCATCATCAGGAACACCTACAACGGCTACTTCTTGTATCTCAGGATTTTCGATAAGATATTCTTCTATCTCTCTTGGATAGACGTTCAAACCACCAACGATGACCATGTCTTTCTTTCTTCCTACGATTTTGACATAGCCTCTTTCATCCATCTCAGCCAGATCACCTGTGTGAAGCCATCCCTCTTCGATTGTTTCCTTAGTAGCATCAGGTCTGTTGTAGTAACCCTCCATAACATTGTAGCCTTTAACTAATAATTCTCCAGTCTCACCTGGTGGGACTTCATTTCCTTTATCATCAACTACTTTTATCTCCTGATCAGGCATGACTCTACCTACGGTTTCTACTCTATCTTCTACAGAGTCATCAAACCTGGTCATGGTTACTCCTGGAGAAGCCTCAGTTAGACCATACGTTATCGAAACATTACATCCCAATTCATTTATAACTGATTTCATGGTCTCAACAGGACAACTTGAACCTGCCATTATGCCTGTTCTAAGAGAATCTGTATTGTAATCCTTGTTTCTGTAGACTTCTAATTCTCTGATAAACATTGTCGGAACACCGTGGATCATGGTTGCTTTTTCCTTTTCAACCAATTTAAGGGCTTCTTCAGGATGGAAATCTACGAGAGGTATCATCGTTCCTCCAAAACTCACCATTAAAGTTATACTCATAACATTCCCAAAGCAGTGGCTGAAAGGAACAGGTATTACCAATTTATCATCCTTAGATGTATGTAATATCTTACCTTGGTCATGTGCATTTTTTATAATTTGATAGTGGGTAAGCTGTACACCTTTTGGTTTACCAGTGGTACCAGAGGTATACAAGATGAAAGTAACGTCATCATAATGCGTCTCATTCTTTCTATGAATATATTTATCATCTTTTTCCCATCCCTCTCCTTGTTCTATCGCATCGTCATAGGATAGTGTATCGATCTTGTCGCTCTCTCCGTCTAATAATACTATGGTTTCCAGTTTGTCCAAACTGGGCTTGACTTCTTCCAATACATCGAGGAAATTATATTTTCCAGCTTCAGCAGTTGTAATAACCGCTTTGGTATCTGAATCGTTAAACATATACTCGATCTCGCCACTTTTTAACCATGGATCTGTTGGGACTACTACAGCACCTATTTTGGGGATAGCGAACCATGCTACTATCCACTCAGGTAAATTAGGAAGCCAAATAGATACTTTATCACCGCGTTCAACTCCTCTTTTCATCAAAAAGTAGGCTAACCTTTCTGCTTTTTCATCCAACTCCTTGTAAGTTATTCGTTGGTCTTCAAAAATTATTGCTTCCTTATCAGGGAATTCTTTAGCTTTATCTTCTAAAAGTTTGCCAATGGTGGTTTTCATAGATGTAACCTCTCCATACATTAATAAAAATAGGTAATATAAGTGTTGTGATTAATCTATATATATTAGAGTCGTATCAAGGGGGTTTTATGCCCACCGTTACGTAACCTGCATGACCCAGAAGGTCAAAAGAGGGCCTTATACCTTTTTTTGTAACCTTCATTTCACGTTCTATACTTTCAAATGATTTAACGTCTATATAGTTATGGTCTCTCATTTTTCTTACAGTTTTTTCTAGTTGATTTGTTGAGGGCATATAGGCTGCAAAATGACCTCCATTTTTCAAGCATATATCAGCCATCTCTATCGCTTTCCAAGGTTCAGGTATATCGACTATGAAAGCATCAACGCCTCTCTCTTCAACGTCTTTTGCAACATCTCCAACCTTGCCTTTCCATCTTTTATCCATTCTAAGTGTATTTAGGTTATTACGCGCGATGTCTAAAAAGTCCTCTCTTACTTCATAAGTATATACCATGCCCTTAGGACCAACTTTATTCAACAACACAGAAGAAAGAACACCAGAGCCTGCACCCCCTTCTACAATAATATCTCCACAGCTTATATTGCAGTAATGAGCTATCAAAGAACCGATCCTTGTTTGAACTATTTGAGCTTCTCTTTTGACAAGCTCAGGTATATCTTTAAGGGCGGGTTTGAGCAATCTGTATTCATTTCGTCCCAAATCGACTTTTTCTCCCCATTCTGATCCGATAAATCTCTCAGTATCTACTATACCTATCCCTGATATCTTTTTTGTACTACCATCCACTTCGCAAAGTTGCATTTCCGATTTTGTCCAGAGGACCACTATATCTTTTTTTTCTATCATCTTTATTCTCCTTTTTTAGGATTTAATCAACTTTAATTTGATAGGTTATTCAAACAGAAAGAATATAAGTTACTTTTAATTATTATGCATGGATGTGTTTCCCTACATTGATCAAGGATTTCAGAGAAAATTTTTACAGTTTAGTTGAGCAGATACCTGAAGGAAGAGTAACGACTTATGGTGATTTGGCAGATGCTTTAGGAGATAAAAGAGCTGCACGAGCTGTAGGCAGGATGTTAAATATAAACCCACGACCTGTCGAAGTCCCATGTCATCGTGTCGTACGGTCTGATGGAAGTATTGGAGGGTACGCTAACGGTATAGATAAGAAGATAGAATTACTGGAAAAAGAAGGAGTAGCAGTTAATGATGATAGAATTAAAAATTTCAAAGAAAAGCGATTTGATGAATTCGATTCCGAAAATCCCTTGCATGAATTAAGAAAAAAGCAGTTGCATGACAGAGATGATATAGATACTAATAATCATATTAATTATATTGATGAAACTGTTGTTGGGGGAGTTGATGTATCCTATGATGATGATACAGCCTATTCATGTTTAACTTTGTTTAAAAAGGGTAAGGAATTGGAAACTATCACAAGAAAGAGTGAAATTAAATTTCCCTACATATCTACTTATCTTTCCTTCAGAGAAGGACCAATTTTAGTAGAATTACTTAATGAATCACATAAAAAACCAGATATACTAATGGTCGATGGAAATGGTGTTATGCATCCAAAAGGAATAGGTCTAGCTTCACACATTGGAGTTATAATGGATTTACCAACTATAGGTGTTGCAAAAAGTAAATTATGTGGTGACCAAATAGAGGAAGTAAATGAGAATAACAAGCAGTCTAGTATAAAATTAGACGGAAAATTAATAGGTTATGCCTTATTGAGTAGTGATAGAGCAAAAAAACCTATATATGTATCATCGGGTCATAGGGTCTCGGTTGAAACTGCAGTAAAAATAGTTAAAGATTATTGTAATTATAAAATACCCGAACCAATTAGAAAAGCACATATTATCGCGAATAAAAGGAGGAAAAATAATGAGTAAAATACCACTATACTATCATGAGAAATATGGTGAATACAGCTTTGGAAAGTTCCATCCATTCAACCCTAAAAGATTCCCAGATTTTGTAAAATTAGTAAAAGAAACACCTGGAATGGATTCAAGGATCGAAATAGTGGAGTCACCTAGAGCCGAAGATGAGAATTTAGAGACAGTTCATAAGAAAGAATATATTCAAAGGATTGCAAGATTAGAAAAGCAAAACGGGAACCTAACAATGGACACACCAGTTCTGAAAGGAACACCCGAAGCTGGAAGAAGGATAGTGGGGGGTAGTTTAGAAGCAGCTAAGAATATAGAAAAAGGTGAAACTATGATAAACCTAGGCGGTCTTCATCACGCTGGACCTGATTACGGTGAAGGTTTCTGTATATTCAACGATGTAGCTGTTGCTGCTCAACATTTGGTAGATGAGGGAAAAACTGTTTGTATTTTTGATACTGATGCACATCAAGGTAACGGAACCATGGATATATTTTACGAAGATTCTAAGGTGCTGTTTATCTCTATTCATCAGGACCCTTCAACTTTGTATCCTGGAAGAGGTTATATAAGGGAGATCGGACACAATGCTGGAGAAGGTTTTACAGTCAATATACCCATGCCGAGGGATGCTAATATAACAGAGTATCATTATGCAATCGAAAATGTTGTTAAACCCATAGTAGCCCAATTCAATCCTGAAGTTATTATAAGGAATGGAGGCTCTGATCCACATCAATCTGATTCATTAACAGACCTTGCTTTAGATATGAGAGGTTTAGAATATTTGGGTAAAACTTCTAGAGAGATGGCTGAGGAGAGTAATTCTGGTTATATAGATTTGATGCTTTCAGGTTATGGTTTAAGGGTAACAGAAGGATGGCAGGCTATAACCAAAGGATCACTTGACTTAGACATTCCCTTGCCTTCAGATCAGAAGATAGGCAAGATAGGTCACGAACCTAAAAAACAACTGAAAAAAGATATAGATGATTTACAGCATATATTAAGTGACTATTGGAATTTTTGAACCAAGGATAGAATTAAAATCACCACACCTGTAATTTTTTTTATTTTTTACTATTTTGCATCGAATAATGTATAAAGAGCTTGGAAAAGGTTTAATAGTCATGATTTTAAACATACTAAATGTTGGATGTTAAGACCGGTAAAACACTAGATACAAATTGAATACCGTTACATTTAAATAAAACACCGGTTTAATGACCACCTAACTCATCTGTTGACCAGACGTGATGGGCAATTCAGTGGGAAGCTGAAACCCAATGTAACACGTCACGGTCAATGGAAAATAAGCAGCAATCTATATCTCGTTGAGATAATTTGTAGTCTATACAACGTTTGATATGGATATATTGCAAATAACGCAGTTAAAAATAGACTGAGGTGTACTTATGGTAGATATACATCGTCCGCGAAGAGGCTCTATGGGTTATTCCCCAAGAAAACGTGCCGAAAGTATTACGCCTAAAATCAGGTCTTGGCCTGAAAGAGATGGAACTCCAAAGATACAGGGATTCCCTGGTTATAAAGCAGGTATGACACATGCATTTGTAGTTGATTATCGACCGACCAGCACTACTTCTGGACAAGAGGTTAGAGTTCCTGTTTCTGTAGTTGAAGTTCCACCGATAAAGGTTTGTGGGTTAAGATTTTATGAAAGAACTCACAACGGTTTAAAGACTATGGGTGAAGTTTGGGCCGATAGAGTTGATGACAGTTTAAGAAGAAAGTTACCTATTCCGAACAGATATGATTCTGATGAGATGTGGGAAGATATAGATAGAAATATTGTTGATGAAGTTAGAGCGATTACACATACTCAACCAAATCTTGTTTCTGGAATACCAAGCAAGACTCCTGAGATAATGGAATTGAGAATCGGGGGAGGATCGATCCAAGAGAGGATAGATGAAGGTGAAGACATGCTTGGTAAAGAAATGAATATTGATAAATTTGGTAAAGCTGGAAACATGGTAGATGTTTCTGGGATAACCAAAGGGAAAGGATTCCAGGGACATGTAAAAAGATGGGGTGTCACTTTATTACAACATAAAAATAGTAAATCTAAAAGAAATGTGGGTACCACAGGTGTTTTCATACCTGGTTATACAAGACCTACAGTTCCACAGGCTGGTCAAACTGGTTATCACCAAAGAACTGAATTTAATAAACGTGTTTTAAAAGTTGGTGATGACGGTGAAGAGATAACTCCGGCAGGTGGATTCGTAAATTATGGTGAAGTTAGAAATTCATACGTTCTAATTCATGGTTCGATACCTGGACCAGCTAAACGTTTGAATGTCCTAAGAGATCCAGTCAGACTCGCTGGAGTTGAGGTACAGGAGCCAAATATAACTTATATATCAACTGAGTCAAAACAGGGGGTATAATAAATGAAAGTCAACATATACAATATGGACGGGGAAGCAAAAGGCGAAATAGATCTTCCTGACTCTTTTTCAGAAGAGATCAGACAGGATATCATTCACAGAGCTTTTCAGGCATCAAGAGCAAATAAAAGGCAGAGCTACGGTGCGAAGAAAGGTGCAGGAATGAGACATTCAACTGAACAGCAAGGTAAAGGACAGGGACAAGCTAGAGTTCAAAGGTTGAAACAAGGTGGAAACAGAGCTGCAGAATCACCACAAACAGTTGGTGGTAGAAAAGCTCACCCACCAAAAGCTGAGAAAGACTTAGGTAAAAAGATTAACAGGAAAGAAAAATCAAAGGCTCGAAGATCAGCTTTAGCTGCAACAGCTGTTGAGGAATTAATAAAAGAAAGAGGTCATGAAATAGAAAACGATGAATTAGATTTCCCGATTATCGTTGAGAAAGGTATCGAAGATATTACTAAGACAAAAGAGGCGGTCGAATTCCTTAAAATGTTAGATATTTACACTGATGTTGAAAGAGCTCATGAGGGTAAAAAGGTAAGAGCAGGTAAGGGAACTATGAGGGATAGAAAGTACAAAGAACCTGTGAGCCTATTAGTAGTTCTTCCTGATGATTGTGATGGTCTTAACGCTTTCTCAAATTTAGCTGGTGTTACAGTTAAAACACCTGGAAAAGTGACTATAAGTGACTTAGCACCTGGAGGAAACGCAGGCAGACTAACTTTATTCAGCGTAAAAGCATTAAATATGATGGAGGATTGGTAGTAGATGGTTGAATACAAATCATATCATGATATCGTTTTACATCCTTATGTTACAGAAAAAACTATGATGGAAATGGAAGATGAGAATAAGCTTGAATTCATCGTAGATTTAAAGGCTTCAAAACCTCAAATCGCTGAGGCTGTTGAAGAATTATTTGAAGTAAAAGTTGATAAAGTAAATACTAGGATAGACAGGAACGGAAAAAGAGCAGTTGTGAAATTTACAGAAGAATACTCAGCTGAAGAGATCGGAATGAGGATTGGAGTGTTCTAAGGTGATATAAATGGGAAGAAGAATAATACCACAAAGAAGAGGAAAAGGATCATCAACTTATCGTTCACCAAGTCACAGACATTTAGCTAAACCCGGTTATCCTAGTACACAGGAAACAACCGGTCAAGTTATAGAACTACATCATGCTCCTGGAAGAACAGCGCCCTTAGCTGAAGTAGAATTTGATAATGGCGAAACTAGTTTTGTGATTGCACCATTGGGTTTACAGGTTGGTCAGGAAATAGATATCGGCCCTGATTCTTCAATCGAAAAGGGTAATGTACTTCCACTGAGTAAGATACCTGTAGGGACTTATGTTTATAATGTTGAATTAGAACCTTTGGATGGAGGCAAACTTGTTAAGGCTGCTGGTGAATATGCAGTCATAGTTTCTAAAGAAGGAAATAAAACAATATTACGATTACCTTCGGATCAATTTAAAAGAATAGACAGCAGGTGTAGAGCTACCATCGGAATCATAGCAGGTGGAGGAAGAACGGAGAAACCATTCGCAAAAGCAGGTAATAGATATCATACTTACAAGAGTAGAGCTAAGAGACCAAAGAAGGTCAGAGGTATTGCTATGAATGCAATCGATCATCCACACGGTGGTGGAGATCATCAGCATGTTGGTGTACCTTCTTCAGTATCTGCAAATGCATCACCTGGAAGAAAGGTTGGTCGTTTGTCATCAAAGAAGAAAGAAAAGAAAGAAAAGAAGGAAAGGAGGTAAAATTAATGGCTAGAAAAGTTGCAGATAGAAGAAAAAGAGAATTCTCTTATCGAGGTTATTCTCTCGATGAATTAAAATCAATGTCAATCGAGGAACTTAAAAAGGTACTTCCTGCTAGAGCTCGTAGATCATTGGATCGTGGGCTCAACAGGGAACAGAAGGCTTTATTGGAAAAGATCAGAAATAAAGAGCAAGATGTTTACAGAACTCATAGAAGAGAAATGGTGATTTTACCCGAATTTGTTGGTGAAACAATAGCTGTTCATAATGGTGAAGAATTTAAAGAAGTTAGAGTAGAGCCTGAGATGATAGGACATTATCTTGGTGAATTTGCATTGACGAGAAAATCAGTAGAACATTCAGGTCCTGGTGTCGGTGCAACTAGATCATCAAAATACATACCACTAAAGTGAGGTGCATAATATGGGATATACAAATAAACCGGATCCAGAAACAACCGCTAAAGCATATGGAAAAGAGTTACAGATATCACCAAAAGAATCAGTAGAGATCTGCAGAGAGATAAGGAACAAAGATGTAGATGATGCAGTCGAATATCTGGAGAAGGTAGTTGATGGTGAACAAGCAGTACCATATAGAAAACATAAAAAGCAGATTGCACACAATAAAGGTGTTGGACCTGGTGGTTATCCAAAGAAGGCTGCAGAGAACATAAAGAATTTATTAGAGGAATGCAAAGCTAATGCTGAAAATAAAGGTTTAGATTCAGATAATATGGAAATAATAACAATAGCAGCTCATGAAGGAAGCCCTATCAAAGGTTTCCAACCACGAGCGATGGGGAGAAGCAGTCCTCATAATCGAACTACAACTAACGTAGAAGTCATATTACAAGAAAAGGAGGCATAATCTTGGCGAGAGAAAGAAAGTTTGTCTCGGAAAAAATGGATCGCGTATTATTGAAAGAATATCTTAAAGAAAAGACTGACAGAGCAGGATTTGGAGGTTGTGAAGTTTCTAGAACCCCTATGGGAACTAGGATTACACTCTATACTGAAAGACCTGCTCTAGTTATCGGTAGAAAAGGAAAATCAATCAGAAAGTTAACTAGTCAGATAAAGGAGAAGTTTGACTTTGATAATCCTCAAATTGAAGTTCAAGAAGTAAATGTGCCTGAACTCAATGCACAGATAATGGCTGAAAAACTGGCATCCTCAATAGAGAGGGGTTGGTACTTTAGAAGAGCTGGCCATTCAACCGTGAGAAAAATAATAGATGCTGGTGCCAAAGGATGTCAAATAATTTTATCAGGTAAATTAACTGGACCAAGACATAGAGTTGAAAAATTTGTTGACGGCCATATTAAATACTGTGGTGAAGAGAAAAAGAAATGGATTGATGAAGGATTCGCAACTGCTAAAGTTAAATTAGGTATCATTGGGGTTACGGTTCAGATCATGGATCCTAACGCTAAGCTTCCGGATGAGATTGAAATAAAACCTCCTCAGCCAAAAAGTGAACCTGAGGAAGAAGAGTCAGAAGAAGGTGAAGAGGAGGAAAAGGAAAGCGATGTTGAAGACATCGAGATCGAAGAAGAATCTGAGGAAGCAGATGATGAAGATCAAGAAGAAGAATCTGAAGATGATTCTGAAAATAAAGATGATGAAGAGGTGAATTAAAGATGCCTCAGCTTAAACCTGATGAGATTAGAGATATGGATGAAACTGAGATCAGAGAGAAATTAGAAGAATTAAAAGATGAATTACTTCATGAGAAAGGGGTGGCCGCTATGGGTGGTGCTCCTGAAAGCCCTGGAAGGATTAGGGCTATCAAAACGAATATCGCTAGAATCATGACGATTATGAACGAAAGAGGTATAGAAACCAAAAATCTAAAGGAGGAAATTAATGGCTGAAGAAGTATGTCCAACGTGTGGTCTACCAAAAGAACTCTGTATCTGCGAAGATATCGCTAGAGAGCAACAGGAAATTAGGATATTTACAGACACAAGACGTTATGGCAAGAAAGTGACAATTGTTGATGGAATCGATACAGGAGATATCGATATCGGTGACCTGGCAACAGAGTTGAAAACGAAATGTGCAGCTGGTGGAACGACCAAGAATGGACGTATAGAACTTCAAGGAGATCATGTAGACAAAGTTAAAGAATATCTTGAATCAAAAGGTTTCCCGGTGGAGATAGGATAATATGAACACAAGTTTAGGTAGTAAAAATACAAAGGAATATATAGGTAAAAAAGTAGAAGTCACAGATTCCAATCAAAGATCATTTGAAGGAATTACAGGAAAGATAGTTGATGAAACAAAGAACACTTTCAAACTATCAGATGGAAAAATACTACCTAAACAAGGAAACATGTTCAAGATAAAAATTAACAAGAATGAAATGATACTCAATGGAGTTAAATTAACTTACCGACCTGAAGATAGGATCAAGAAGTTAGGATGATGATACTATGTCAAAAGATGAAGTTAGAGACATTGGAGTAGAAGTAAATCCGCCTGAGAAGACTTGTGAAGATAAACACTGTCCATTCCATGGAGAACTGTCTGTACAAGGGCAGATCATACATGGGCAAGTAGAATCTGTAAAGATGGATGGTACTGTTGTAGTTAAGAAGGATTACTTCAATTATGTTCCAAAATATGAGAGATATGAAAAAAGAAAAAGCCACTATCCAAGTCACAAGCCACCTTGTATTGATTTAGAAGAGGGCGACGAAGTAGAGATCATGAAATGTCGACCTCTGAGTAAGAGCGTATCTTACGTAGTTATCAGTAGAGGTGAGAAATGATGAAAGGCGTTGCTGGAAGGCAAACTAAGGGATTACAAGTGGGTAGTACACTAACATGCATTGATAATACTGGTGCTAAAGAAGTTAGGATAGTTTCGGTTGTGAATTATCACGGAGTTCACAGAAGATACCCGAGAGCAGGAGTAGGAGATCAGATCGTGGTATCTGTTGTAAAAGGGACTCCAGAGATGAAAAGAGAATTGACTAGAGCTGTAATAGTCCGACAGAGGAGGCCGTTCAGAAGAGCTGACGGAGTTATGGTGGAGTTCGAAGATAACGCCGTAGTCCTCACCCAAGAAGACGGGGATACAAAAGGCTCTGAGATAAAAGGGCCTGTAGCTAGAGAGGCTGCAGAAAGATGGCCAAGAGTTGGAGCTACAGCTTCGATGATAATGTAGAGGTGGAAATATGAGTGAAAAAACTAGAAAACAAAGAAAGAGGAGAGAAAACGCACCTCATCATAAAAAGAGAAAGATAATGTCATCACATCTTTCAGATGACTTGAGTGATAAATACAGCGTAAGGAGTATTCCAGTACGTGAAGGAGATGAAGTAGAAGTGATGAGAGGTGCATGGAAAGGTCACAGAGATAAAGTTGCTCAAGTCGATAGAAGAAATGAAAAAGTGTATATTGAAAATGTTACAATTCAAAAATCGGATGAGTCAAAAGAACCTTATGGAATTCATCCATCAAATTTAAAGATCACAAAATTAGATTTGTCAGACCCTTGGAGAAAGGACAAAATAGAAAGTATGAACGAGGAGGGTAAATAATGAAGAGACATAATAAAAGATACGGA
>CAZEXI010000025.1:0-30091 GCA_964516805.1 uncultured Thermoplasmata archaeon | reverse complement strand
ATGTGCAAGTTTTAGGTGGGATATTGTTGATCCCCATACTTTGACCAAGTCGCCTAGAAGGGACGGGTCCGTAGGCTAACTTCTGATTCATAATACCCAACCTAATAATAGAAATAACTAAAGTTAAACCTTTGTTTTTTCTGATATCAAAGTAGAAAAAAAACAATATACCTATTTTACCTATTAAATAATACATAAATCTCAAAAGGTTATAGACCATGATCAACCTTGAGGAATTGAACAAAAAGATAAAAAAATGTACGAAATGCAGACTTTCTGAGACAAGAAACCACTCATTATGTGGTGAAGGAGATAAAAATGCTAGAGTAATGCTTGTTGCTCAAGCTCCAGGTAAGGAAGAAGATAAAAAAGGAGTCATGTTTGTAGGACCATCGGGTGAGGTATTAGATAATCTATTAAATCAAGCAGAAGTTGATCGTGATGAAATCTACATGACCAATCTGATAAAGTGTATGCTTCCAGATTACAGAAAACCGAAACAGGACGAGATCGAAATCTGCTCAAGATACCTGGATAAAGAAATAGAGATGATTGAACCCGATATACTTGTTCCTTTGGGATATTATGCAAGCAGGTATCTGTTTGATAAGAATGTTTTGGATTTTGAAGACAAGTTTGCAAATTTAACTGGTAAATTGTATTTAACCAATAAAAGAAAAATATATCCAGTCGCTCATCCCGCGTCCTTACTTTACGATGATTCATTTGAAGAAGAGATGAGAGATAATTATTTAAAATTGAAAGTTTTCCTCAAAACCTGTAAATGGTACGATCTTTGCCCGATGAAACGATTCTATGAAAAAGGAATATTGGATAAAAAATGGATCGAGCTATATTGTAAAGGTGATTGGGAAAGTTGTGTAAGATACCAGAAAGAAAAAAAGGGAGAGTACCATCCAGATAATATGCTGCCTGATGGTAATATCGATAAGAAATTGAAAAGATAAACACTAAGATTTTTTATAACACCATAATAAATTATTATTGTAACATTAATTACATTTTAATTTTTTAAATTATCAGGATAAATTATATCTATAATAACATACTTTATGTACTTATGAAATACAAAATCGATGGTAATAATTTACAGATGGTTACTCTACAACTTGGACCTCAAGACGAAGTTTATGGTGAAGCTGGCTCCATGAAATACATGTCGGGTAATGTTGATATGGAAACTAAAGGAAAAGGCGGGTTTATGAAAGGTATGAAACGTAAGTTATCAGGTGAATCATATTTCTTAACTCATTTTAAAGCGAAAGGTGGAAACGGATTAGTAGGTTTTGCAGGCAACACCCCTGGTAAGATCAAGCCATTAAATTTGAGCAGCGGTAAAAATTACATCTGTCAAAAAGATGCTTTCCTTTGTGCTCAAGAAGGCATTGACCTAGATATAGCATTTCAGAAAAAGTTAGGGGCAGGACTCTTTGGAGGAGAAGGATTCGTATTACAGAAATTATCCGGAAACGGTATGGCATTCATACATATCACTGGAGATATGATGGAAAAAAATCTGAAAGAAGGTCAAGTATTAAGAGTATCTACAGGGAACGTTGCAGCGTTCGAGGCTAGTGTGAATTATGATATACAAAGAACAGGTGGTGTAAAGAGTTCATTACTCTCAGGAGAAGGTATATTCATGACTACACTTAGAGGTCCTGGAAAAGTATGGCTCCAAAGCATGACATTGAGAGACCTAGCTGCAGAGTTGAATAGATACATAAGCGGAGATTGAAGATTTCGATAAATCAAGTCTAAATTAGAACAATCTATAAATATCCAGACTTAATAATTTGAGTCTTCATTTTGATTATTCTAGTTTAATCTTTAGCTCTCTTAAAATCACTTTATCTAAATCATATCTTTAAGTTTCGAAAAATAAGGATAAATTATATGAATAATAAGATAGTTTCAAATCCTATGAAGTACAAAATTGATGGTGATAACCTGCAGATGGTTACTCTGCAACTGGGACCACAAGATTCTGTTTATGGTGAAGCTGGTTCAATGAAATACATGTCTGGTAACGTGAATATGGAAACTAAAGGAAAAGGCGGATTTATGAAGGGTGTAAAAAGAAAACTATCCGGCGAATCATACTTCTTAACACATTTTAAAACTAAAGGAGGAAATGGTTTAGTAGGTTTCTCTGGTAACACTCCTGGTAAGATCAAACCATTAAATCTGAGCAGTGGTAAAAATTACATCTGTCAAAAAGATGCTTTCCTTTGTGCTCAAGAAGGCATTGACCTAGATATAGCATTTCAGAAAAAGTTAGGGGCAGGACTCTTTGGAGGAGAAGGATTCGTATTACAGAAATTATCCGGAAACGGTATGGCATTCATACATATCACTGGAGATATGATGGAAAAAAATCTGAAAGAAGGTCAAGTATTAAGAGTATCTACAGGGAACGTTGCAGCGTTCGAGGCTAGTGTGAATTATGATATACAAAGAACAGGTGGTGTAAAGAGTTCATTACTCTCAGGAGAAGGTATATTCATGACTACACTTAGAGGTCCTGGAAAAGTATGGCTCCAGAGCATGACATTGAGAGATCTAGCTGCAGAATTAGGTAAGTATGTCTCCGGTGGTGGAGAGAGTTCTGGAGGTACAATTGGTGATATAGCTGACCTTGCGGGAGACCTTTCGTAGACATGAAAAAAGCTATCCTTGTGATAGGAGCTGCTGTAATAGCGTTTCTATTACTAATTCTAATATTTAGATATCTAGCCCTGTTCGCTATATTTGCTGCATTTTTAGGTATTGGTATATTTGTAATAATGATACTATTTGGAATAGTGATGTTTCTTGTAATACTAGTTGCTATACCTTACTATATAATCAAGAAAAAACCTGAAGTGCAGGAATATGGAAACTATGAGATAGAAGACGAAGAATAGGTACTCTAAAAACCCCTTATCTTTATATCAAATCCAATTTTGAATTAGGTCGATAACGGTTAATTTTTTATATTTTTACACATTTGAGTAATAGTGAAGGGCTCAAAATGAAAGATGGGAATGGATCGTCGGTCGTCACCATACTATATGATGACAGGTCGACGGATGATAAGTTAATAACAGATTGGGGTGTATCTATTCACGTAAAGCGGGGAGAAAAAGATATTCTTTTCGATGTCGGGAAGGATAAAAATATTTTACTCCATAATATGGATGTACTGAATATAGAAAAAGAAGATATCGATGCAATAATCATATCTCACAGACATTGGGATCATTTTGGAGGACTAACAGCTTTTGAGGATCGAAAGGATATAAAAATATACGTTCCAAAATCGCTCGCTAAACGTATAAAGAAGGAATTTGATTTATCTGGTAAAATAGTTCCTGTTAAAGATAGAAAGAAGATATTTGAAGGCGTGCATTCTACAGGAGAATTAGGGAGAGCGATAAAGGAACAGTCATTGTTTATAGAGGGAAAAGATGGACTTTACATACTGACTGGATGTGGTCATCCTGGTATAAAAAATATAGTAGAAAGAGGGCTTGAGATAGACAAAGTGAAAGGTGTTATCGGAGGATACCATGGGTTCGATGATCTGGAATTTATAGCACAGTTACATCGATGTGAAGATCCCCCTCTGTTGGTTCCATGTCACTGCTCTATCTTGTCAAAAAAATTAAAAGAGAGATATCCAGATTCATATAACGAATGCAAAATAGGTTCGAAATTCAAAATATAGTTATAACGGAGGTGAGAAAAGTATGGTTACTGGAAGAGGCCAAGGTGGTCGTGGTGGCGGCCAAGGTTCCGGACAAGGAGCCGGTGGCGGCCGCGGAAGACAACCTGGAGGTAAAGGGCTTGGTCCTGGGGGAAAATGTGTATGCCCTAACTGTGGTTATGAAGCAGACCATCAACGAGGACAGCCTTGTTATGAGATGGAATGCCCAGAATGTGGAACCAAAATGACCAGAGGATAAGACAAAAAACCTTTTTCTTACTTGTTTTTTATTCTATATTTAGAAATTTAGCATAATAAATTTAAAAAGAAAAGGTTTTACTCGGATTCCAATTCCTCAATCCTTTTCTCTATTTCTTCTAATTCTTCTTTCAATGAATCAGCATAGTTTTTTAGATATTTTATTTCATCTTCCGTAGAATATTGTGGATAGTAGCTCTCTCTAAGATACATAGGTCTTCTGTAAACATAAGGATCGATCAATGGATCTACTACTGGAGGAATGTATGGTTTTCTATAAGAAACTGGAGGTCTATAAAAATGATAGTAACCTCTTCTTCCCCAACCTCTACCTCGGCCATACCTAAGGCCAAGTCCTCTTATGTATCCTGGACTAGAAAATCCAGCACAGTATCCTAATCCTCTTCCTGTCATAGGTCCGAGTCCTGCTGGTCCTGTTCCATCACCCCATGGCATGTCATCACCAATATTACTCATATGTGTAGTATTATTTATACTTATTTTACATATGCGTAATATTATTTTTTATTATAGTATATTCATTAAAAATGCATTTGACAAAAATCGGTGTAAGCAAAACACTTATTTTGTAATCAGCAATAGGTCAATATAAGAATCTAGTTAAGTGGAAAAGTAGTAGATTCCATGGAGATAAAAATATGAAATATGAAGGTAAAACTCTAACTATCGGTGCATCTGATACAACAGATGGATCAAGTATGGACACTGACATGAACACATTCTGTTCTTTCGATGTATTAGGAAAACATATACAAACCGCTGTAATTTCAAGTACAAAATCTGATAAAAAGAACATTCACATCATACCTCCTGAAATAATTGATGGGCAATTAAATTCACTGATGGATGAATTTGATTTTGGTGCTATCAAAATAGGTTTGATCCCCAATGAAAAAGCTATAGATAATATATCAGCTAATATCGATGAAAATGATATAGATATTTTAGTTTTAGATCCTGTTTTTTTAGATAAAAATGCTCATGATTTTATCAGCAAAGACATTGAAAAATTCTTGATAAAAAAATTATTACCTAATTCATATATTGTTATTTTGGATATTGAAGAAGCTGAAATCATAGCTGATATGAAAATAAATGACCAAAAAACTGCTAAAAAAGCTGCTGAAATCTTACATAATAATGGTCCTGACCTTGTTTTTATTAAGAGCAGCGACTTAGACGATGGATCATCTGATATCCTTTTTGATGGAGAAAATTTCGAAGAATTTGATGGGTATAAAACTTCGATTAAAGATAAAAAAGAAGCTGATTCAACTTTTTCTGCAGCAATTACTGCATGTCTGTCTAAAGGTATCAGTGTAAAAAGATCACTAGATATATCGATAGACTACGTAAGAAGAGCTATTCTCAGTTCAACTAAACGAACAGAGATTGGCAAAACACACCTTGATCATAACGTAAAGCCATTAGACGTATCAGCCTTTGAAGAGGAAGCTGCCGATTTCGACAGCTGGTTCGAAAACAACAAAAACGTTTTTGAATCGGAATTCAAAGCAGAAGAGAAATTGATGTTAAATGCAGAGAACGCTGTGAGCATAGGTGTTGGAAGTGGTTTATTCGCGTCTAGATTAGGTATAAAACATGGAGTTGAACCTGCTCGAGGTATGGCTGAACTTGCTAGAGAAAAAGGTATCGATGTTACAAGAGGATATGCTGAGAACGTACCTATAAAAGATCATGAGTTCGAAACAGTATTGATGAGCACCGTACTTAGTTATGTTGATGATCCCCAAAAAGCTGTAGATGAAGCTTATCGTATCCTTAAAAATGGAGGACATGTTGTGATTTCATTCTTGCCCAAAGAAGGCTCTTATACTATGATGTACGATCTAGCTATAATGAGAGGGAAACATGATCCTGAAATCTCTCCTGACTATCCTTATCCTATAAAATTCATCAAAGGTTCGAATTGGCTTTCAACTGAAAGAGTTACTGAACTCATGAAGAACGCTGGTTTTAAGGATTTAAAATATGTACAAACCTTAACAAAGCATCCCAAATATACCAATAAGGAAGTCGAAGAGCCTATAGATGGCTACGAAAAGGGTGATTATGTGGTGATTAGAGGTGAAAAACCGTGAAAATCACGGAAAGATTGAGAAAAGATGCTGATAAGATTTGGAAAGAAATCAAAGAACATCCTTTCGTCGTTGAATTATACAGTGGGGAATTACCTTTAGATAGATTTGAATTCTACATTTTACAGGACTACCATTATCTGGTCCAAGCTATCAGGAACTTTAGTATAATTTCTTCTAAAGCTAGGTCGATAGATGAAATGAGGGATGTTACTGAAATCCTACATCTTGAAGCTCATAGCGAATTCGATGGTTATGAAGAATTTCTTGATAGGCTAGATTATAGTTTAGAAGATGCTGCTCAGGTAGAACCGATCCCTGCTAATGTTTCTTACACTAGCTTTCTATTATCGACCAGTTCAATGAGATCATTCGAGGTCGCTATGAGTTCAGTACTACCCTGTTTTTGGTCTTATGCAGAGATAGCTGCATATCATAATGATAAACTAGAGAACAATGAGAAGAAAATATACAAAGATTGGGCAAGTGTATACGGAACAGAATCTTATCTAGAACTTGTAGAAAGGATGAAAAATATCGTAAATAAAATAGGAGAAGATACGTCTTACAAAGAATTAAAGGATGTTTTCATAACTGCTAGCAGGTATGAATACATGTTCTGGGAAGCTGTGTATAATAAAGAAGATTGGCCTGTATAATTTTTTTTAAAAATTTTTAGAAAGTATTAAAGAAAAAAGGGAGGTAGAGGGGGTGACTGTTGGTGTCAGCCCCGTGGTGTGTGGGATGGGATGCACTTATTTTTCTTATTATATAATGGTTAAGATAGTATTTAAAAGATGACCCGATATATCAATTTTGAGACATTATTTATGTAAAAATAAAAAAATATTTGATAGATGTTTTTTATTTAATAGCATCTTGGGGACAAGCTGAGATACAAACACGGCAGTTGCGACAAAGGTCATGTTTTATCTCCGCTTTTCCATCCTTTATAACGATGGCATTTTCAGGACAATTTTCAGCGCAAATGCCACATCCGACACACTTTTCCTTATCGACTATTGGAAGTTCTTTTGACTCGTTTGTTCCTTTAGAAACGGGAGTGCTTTGCTTCTTTGAAACATTTTGTCCAAGTCTATCACTTACCATCCTAGACCCACAGGAAGGACACTTATGTTTATTACATGGTACTCCACGTTCATGAGGGATTTTTTCACCACAATTGGGACAAACACAATTATTAGTTCTACCTTTACGAGAATCTTTCTTTTTTCCACCTACAGTTTTATTACGTTCTCTAGAACCTTTTCCTCTTTTAGAAGCTTTTCTTCTGCCTTTAGATGTACCTGTTCTTCCTCTAGAACCCATATTTTCACGTCTTTAATCTTTTAAAATATCTTCTCTTACCTTTTTCCATATTCTTTTGATCGATTCAGCGGTTTCATTATCTGAATATTCTATCACTGTCTTTCTTTCCATCTGAGCTTCAGTGAACACGTTATCGTAAGGTATCTCTCCCAAGACATCTACAGCTCTCTCTTCTGCAATATCTTTTATCTTCTGGGTCATGGATTCATTAAGATCTGATTTATTAACGACTATTCCAGCTTTTATTCCGAAATGGTCTGCAACATCTAGAACCCTTTCCATATCATGTATTCCTGAAACTGTTGGTTCTGTTACAACAAGGGCAAAATCCGATCCAGTTATCGAGGCTATCACAGGACAACCTGTACCTGGGGCACCATCTATCAATGTCAATTCGCTTCCTTCATCTCCTGATACTTCGGCGTTCTCACGTACAAGAGTAACTAATCTACCTGTATTCTCTTCAGCCATTCCAAGTTTTGCATGTGACATATCTCCAAATCTGCACTCTGATACGTACCATTCTCCATTGATGGCTTCTTCAAGTTTTATAGCATCTTCTGGGCAGACTATATCACACACCCCACAACCTTCACATTCAAGTGGATCAATATTGTACTCTAATTTTTCATCCACTTCTTCTTTATGGATCGCATCAAACCTACATTCTTCGTAGCATCTACCGCAGGAGGTACACTTATCTTGTATTATAGATGCCTCATAACCTCCACTAAACAGACCTCTTTCCTTTATTTCAGGGTCAGTTAACAAATGGAGATCAGCAGCATCAACATCACAGTCTGATATTACTGGATCTTCAGCGAGGGAAGCAAATGCTCCGGTCAAAGAAGTCTTGCCCGTTCCTCCTTTACCACTTATGATCACCAGCTCTTTGCGGTCACTAGATACATTCGAAGAAGCATCTTGTTTTAAACCTGATGATCTAATTTCTTCATCACCATATTCAGCTAGATTTAATGGTTCAATTGACCAATCTTTTTCCCCTGCTTCCAATATGTCCTTAGCTAATTTTCTAAATAAACTATCATATCTCTCGGATTGATCAACTATGATATCTCCATTAGAGTAAGTTTCAGCTATCGACCTATCATCGGGGATTTCACCGATTATCTCTAAATCTTCTTCTTCACAATATTTCTTTAAACTATCATCTCTATATTCAGCTCTATTAACAATAACAACCGGTTCGATACCCATACTTCTACACATATCTACTGATAATTTAAGATCATTAAGTCCAAATGGAGTCGGGTCTGCTACTAAAAGTACTAAATCCGCTCCAGCTATACTTTCAACTGCTGGACATGCAGTTCCTGGGGGAGCATCCAATACATTTATTCCCTCTCCTTTTTCTTCTTTGACTGCGTTTATCAGTCTAGGTGACATCCCACCTTCACCCGTTTCTAGTGTAGCATATCTAATATTTATTCCACCAAATTTACCTTTCTTTAATTCACCTATCTTCTTTTCCCTTTCAATGATAGCATCAGTGGGGCAGACTATAGAACAAGCACCGCAAACGTGGCACAGTTCCGGGAAGAACAGAAGATCATCATTCACCATCGCTATAGCATTATAAGAGCAGGCATCTACACATTTGCCACAATTGATACATTTATCTTGATCTACTCCATCTGGTGAATTAAGAGTTATCTCTTTATCTTCAACATCATCAGGCTTTAAAAAAAGATGACCATCTGGTTCTTCAACATCGCAGTCTAAATAAGTAATATCTTCACCTAAATTTTCAAGAGTTCTTGCTAGATTCGTCGCTATTAGTGTCTTACCTGTTCCTCCTTTTCCACTTGCTATAACAATATCCATCTTCATTCACCTTCTAAATCCAATACTAATCCTGCGTAGCAATCCATAGACTTCTCAGGATATTTTTCTCTTATTTCATCTTTATATTTTGTACAGTGGCACGGTACGATCATCAACAGATCATCGAGTTCATCTAATTTATCGAAACCATGAAAACCACCGACAGTACCTTTTACCTCGCCATATCTAGATGCTTCTTTAAGTATATTTGAAAGACCAGGATGTGCACATCCAGTCAATACAAGAGTTCCTCCTTTATATTCGATGAGCAAGGATTGTTCAACAATACTAGTTCCAATCTTTCCAGTGGTTTTGATCCCTTTTGAAATCTCCTGCATACCATCGACTTCAATTAATTGAGCATTCTTTCTTACTTTTTCCTTAAATTTCTCTGAAAAATCCTTCAATAAGTAAACTTCAATAGACTTGTCTAATATATCAAAGAGACCACCGGCATGATCATGATGCTCATGAGATATTACGATCTTATCGATACTGTTTACACTTATATCCATCTCATCCATGTTATTTTTTAATATTCCAGCTTTATCTCCAGTATCGAAGAGAACATTTTCTTCCTCTCCCTCTATAAAAGCGGAAAAACCCCAACTAGAGACTAGGGGTTTTCTTGCTTCGTTATCATAAACGATTTTTAATTTCATAGGTATATCACCTATACATCACAATTTCTAAGGATAACGCTGTCCTTCATCACATGCATCTGAGATAGATGTCTCGTCTAAACTATCATTCTTCCAGGATTCTACCGCTTCTTTGACTGTCCCCTCAGCACCATCATAAACTTCTATACCTAGGTCTTCAAATAGACTGACAGCTTTTCTTCCTAGATTTTTACAGATCATACAGTCTATATCTTTCTCTGCAAGTAATTCAGGAGGATTACCTTTTCCTCCTTTATGCTTACTGTTATTAGATATAACTTCTATCTCATCTGTTTCTAGATCGTAAATAGTGAAAGTAGGACATCTACCAAAGTGTGCTCCTATCTTTTCTTCAAGACCTTTTTCTCCCATGGTTGGAAGAGCTACTCTCATCTTCTCCCACCTTTACCAAAGTGTCCTTGTACTGTTTTACTATCTATTTTTTCCAATTTCCCTTCATTGAAAGATTCTACCGCTTCAGATACCTTTCCAGAACCTTTATAAACCTCTATATTAGCTGAATTGAGCGTTCTATTTGCGTTTGGACCTACGTTGCCTGTTATAACAGCTTCCACATCCATATCAGATAGTGTTTGTACCACCTGTGGCCCTACACCGTGAGCCATCTTGGTATGTTCGTTTTCCATGGATTCAAATTCCATTTCATCAGTATCTACTATCATAAAATACGGACATCTGCCGAATCTTTCATCTACTGAAGAATCTTTATCTGGACCGCTAGCTGATATTGCAATTTTCATTTCTTTCACCTTAATTATATGATTGATATAGTGAGGATTTACCTTTTCTCACACTGATTGAAATTATTCTATAGTATAAGTAATTTTGGTTCACCGTAATTTATTTGGTAAAGTAAAGCAATTATAATTTCAAATTTTTTTCAATAAAAGATTTATTTTAGTGATTGATACAATTTCATATAATAATACAGTAATAGAAAATGTTTTTAATAACTAAATATATTTTAGTTTACCTAATATGTTTCGGTGAAATAATGATAGGTAAACGTGAAGAAGAATACTTGGAAACAATACACGACATCGTGGAGGAAAAGGGATACGCCAAGGTCAGCGATGTTGCAAATGAACTAGATCTTGGCCTTTCAGCAGTTACTGAGATGTTTCAAAAGCTCGATGAAAAAGGGTACATTGACTACAAAAAGTACAGTGGAGTTACCCTTACAGATAAAGGTAAAAGTGTAGCTGAGAGCCTTTTAAACAGTCATAAAATCTGGGAGGATTTTTTTGTTAAAATAGGTATCGATCGAGAAGAAGCTGATGATAACGCATGTAAGATAGAACACGTTGTAGATGCAGAGATCACTGAAAAAGTGGACGAACTGATAGACCATATCGAAAGGAATCCTGAATCATTTGAAGAGTTCAATAAAGAGAAGTAAAAAGAGAGAAAAGGGTTTTATTTTTTTATTTCTGAGTAGTCAGAAAGTGCTTTCATCGCACTGACAGCTCTCTCTGGCGTTAAGTATGCTGGTATTCCCTGTTCATTGAGCCACTCGATACATTTTTCGCATTCCTCTCCACCTTGGAACTGTGCGATTATGGGTTTGTTCCATTTTTTGTATTTCTCGTGAAGGTCTTTTGTTATAGCTGCTATTTTCTCAGGATATGTTATCTCAGTTGGACATACCGAAACAACTACTCCTCCGACCTCTTTGCTGGATATTGCCGTTTCTATAGCTGCCTTGTAGTCCGACCAGATAGCCATACCAGTTAAGTCGACTGGATTCAGTGGTGAACCAAGAGGACCAACGTGGCCGTTCATTCTGGTTTTCAAAGACTCAGATGGTGTGACCATGTCAACACCTCTTCTATCGGATTCATCGGTAACTAATAAACCAGAACCTCCACCGTTGGTTATCATCATCCAATCACCGTCACAGACAGGCTGCTTAGACAACGCTTTGCAGACATCTACGAATTCCTGTTGAGATTCTACTCTTATTATTCCAGCTTCTTTGAACATCTCATCGTATTCTTCATCAGAGATAGGTTCTGATCCGGTGTGAGCTCCTGCTGCTTTCTTACCTCTTTCAGACTGGGCTCCAGCAGCTATAGCTACTATAGGTTTATCCACATTCTTGCATACATCCATGAAGCCATCTCTGTCTTTTATGCCTTCGATATACAGAGCTATAACATCTGTTTTCTCATCCTGGTCAGCATAGGTGATCATCTCTGGGAAGCCTATATCTGCCATATTTCCCATGCCAACGTAGAAAGACATCCTGAATTTCTGGGTCCTAGACATACCTAACCATGCTAGAAGGTTTGCTCCTGATTGAGAGATAACAGCTACATTTCCAGCTAATGGTAGATACGGAGTGAATCCTAGATTCAGGTCGCCATGTGGATTACCTAGGCCTAGAAGATTTGGACCTATTATTGGGAATTCATTTTCTCTACAATAATCAGTCAACCATTCTTGTAAATCTTCTGCTCCCACTTCTTTGAAACCGGAGCTCACGATGACACCGATCTTGACACCTTTTTCAACACATTCTCTTACTGTCTGTTTGACCATGAAAGAAGGCAGCACGATAACAGCAAGATCAACTTCACCATCGATCTCAGTTACAGATCTGAAGACTTCTTCACCATATATCTCACCGGGTGCTGCTCTTGGGTTTACCCCGTAGATCTTGCCTTCATAACCGTCTTCTCTGAGCATCCTAATAAGATTGTATCCAACCTTGTCTTCGTGTCTAGACGCTCCTATGACAGCTATACTATCAGGATTATATGCATACTGCAGTTTATCTACTACATAATCCCTGACACTTGCCATCTTATTCACCCCAGTCTTCTAGATCAAACTCACGTTCGGTAAACATCTTCTTTTCGAGCTCATTTACTGAATCTATACCAACATCAGTGGTCATAACACATTCTTCCCAGAAGTTGTTCTCTTCATCTAACCTGCATGTCCATCTTCTTGTAGCTCTGTAGACGTCGAATTCTCTTATCTCTTCGATACCTTCTATATCCATGAGTTTATCTCTCAGTTCATCAACATCAGTAAGCTCATTGTATGCAGAGCATACGAAATCATACGGTGATTGTGTGAACTGCCACAATGTTTCCCATTCTGGATACTCTGATAAACTGTCAGCTACGGCGAATTTTTGTTCAGTAGGTAGCATCCTGTACATCCTTAACACGAAATATCTCTTCGTAAGACCTAATTTTCTCCAGTTAAGGCATACAAGAGGTATCATCAGTGGTTTTTCTTCTACATATTCCTTCAGGTTTTCTTTTAATTCTGATGCATCGATACCTGATATCTCTTCCATGACATCAAAATCGAACATGTCTTCTACCGGTCTCTTTTTGTTCAGGGCACAGAATATTTTAACATCATCTTCATCCATATAGTCCTGGACCTCTGCCAATTTTTCTTTTTCCTCTTCAGACATATAGAATTTTCTTGTTGTGCCTTCAGGTGCTCTCCATTGAGCTATTTTTTCTTCTCTCAGATATCTAGCAACAGGTGTGATGTATACATCTTTTACCTGCGGATAATCCTCTATCGGTTTGATTATCACGTTTCTCAAGAAGTCTAAGTTGGCGATATGGTTTCCACCGTAGAAATCGAAATCTCCTTCTCCGACCATTGCTGAACATGTACAGTCTTCATTCTGGATATGATCCAATACTTCCTGTTTCTGATCCTCAGTTGCATTGTCTTTCAGATCGACCAACCAGTAGTATATGGCCCATCCCATCGCATAGGTGTTTGGATTCTGGACCAGCATTATCAAATGCTTGTCTATCATCCTCTGTATCCTATCTTCCAACTCTTCTTCATCTATTCCCGTCTCCTTAGACAGCCATTCCAGATTGAATATATCTGGTCTATTTTGGTATGCCGACTTTGATATATTGTACCCTCCGTATGTCGGATCCATAGCAAATTTTAGACAAAATGGCTCGACTGAACCGAAAACACTTGGTTTTGTCCAATACTTATCCATGTACTTTTGCAATTCTTCTTCTTCGCTCATTTTTTTAACCCCCAAAAAATTATGGGTATGAGGGATAAGTGTTGATGTTTACTTATAACTAATTTATGAGGACAGATGCTCAAAAAACAGGATTGATTTGAGAAATTTGTATCAACACTCGAGTGATGTTAACCATATATACACAGTTTTTGTAAATGTATAAATAAGACTTTTAAAGATAACATAATACTTCAAATGATTTAGGAGGTAGCACTATAACCAATAAAAATATCGATGAAACTGATATGGATATAATATGTCACTTTTGTAAGGGTTTCAAATCATATCAGGATATAGCTGACGATCTGGATGTCAGTAGAAATACAGTTTACAGGCGGGTAAACCGTCTTAAAGATGAGAAAATTTTGAAAGAAGAAGTACATGCCATACCTGATCTTTCCGAATTGGGATTGACAACGATCATTATAGGTTTGAGTTTAAATATGAATAATTTAGAAAAAGCTATAGACCTATTTAACAAGGAAAGCAATGTCAAAGCCATCTGGGAAACTTATGGGAAACACGATCTGATCTCTATCATCATCAGTGAGAAAGAAAAAGTTGGAGAAAATATACGAAACATAAAGAAAAAATTCCAAGAAAGCAAAGTAAAGGTAAAGGATTTTGATGTCTCCACTGCTATCTCCTGTGAAAAATTAGACCTGAATATCTCTGAATAGTTCTATTTTAGTATCAATGAACCTTCATCCACACCTATATCTTTGGCTATCACTGGACACTTAGCTTTTAGCAAGAAAAATATATTTTCATCAACTTCGCTTAAAGCCTCGTAATTTCCTTGACCTTTACTGATCACCATATCAGCTTTGCTCATCCTTTCGATGAATTCTTCAGAGTCTCTTCTCGGTGCTTCACTCGGCATACCATTGCTTACCACGTCTATTTCAGCTAGCTCTTGTATCCCTACGTATTCTGCATCCACTCTCATTGCGTCGTTGAGTATCGGACCATCTTTTACAAAGAATTTTATGTTTTTTCCGTCTAGCTCTTCCAGGAGTACTTTGTCAAAAACGATCTCTCCAGCGTTATCAGCTAAATAAAATATGTTCTCTGCTTTATCTAACTCTTCTTTAAACTCATCGAAATTATCAATCTCTAAATCCTTATCTATTACATTTTTAACAGTTTTTTCCACGTTTATTTCATGTCCTGGGCCTAAATCAATTATATTACCAGTTATTGCTAATTTAACAGCAGTGTATAATTTATCCTCAGAATCTCTGACAATATTTTTTAACTCAGGATAAAGATACATCGCTCTTTCATTTTGCTTTTCTTTCATCTCTTTGTATGGATCAGTACCACCAGTCAATTTTCTAACAATAAAGTGGACACGATCTGCTATATCTGGAGGTTTTTTACCTTCCAATGAATTCTCTCGCAGGTCCTTCATCACCTTATCTAGAATCTCTTTATGGACCTCTTCGTCATCTGTTGCCATCCTAGCAGCTTCTAGTGATTGCCTTACAAAGCAGGGTATGCAGTCTAGGTAAGTCTTCATGAATATCACTCATATGTGAAAAAAACATGTTCAACTTATAGTTTTTGGTATACCTAAAAATTTCTTCCGTAAAGTTTTTAATTTGATAATTTCATGGATATAATAGTGATAATATGATTAGAAAGCATGCATTCTTCGAGGGGAAAGTTCAAGGTGTGTTCTTTAGAGCTAACACTAGAGATAAAGCAAGAGAATTAGGAGTTAAGGGATGGGTGAAGAACCTACCTGATGGTAGAGTTGAAGCTGTTTTCGAAGGACCAGAAGAAAAGGTTGATCAAGTCATAGAATGGTGTGAAAATAACCAACCTCATGCCAGAGTAGATGATGTAAATGTAGACATTGAGAAAGCAACAGATGAATTCGACAGATTTTTCGTAAAGCGATAATTTAAATATTTAATCAGAAATCAATTCATTTTTTATCATTATTTTTTTATTTAACTATATGATCATTTTAAAAAAATTAAAGGTTTTTAGATTTAGATGAACTTAACACAATTCATCCTATTTTCTTTTAGGTAGCTTCTGCATCTTCCCGATTTTAGCTATTATAAGTCCAAAGATCGAAACTGCAGCCATAGCCATCCAACCGTATACAAGTTCTTGAGATCTTAGCACGTCTGTGACAATCGGTGCTGCAACGTTAGCTGAATTCCCTAGTAATCCTAGAGCGAATCCACCTCTGCTGACTAGATTATCCGGGTATATCAATGAAGGTGAGCTCCAGAATACCGGTCCAACTCCCTGTATTCCAGCCGTTAAGAAGAGAGCGAATGGGAAAAGTGCGTTTATTTCATTGTTTAATGCGTAAACCATCAACATCAATCCAGCGAACGCTATGATGAATGAAGCGTACATGATGTGTACGTAGGAATTGAAGATCCCTCTATCTGTACTCTTTCTTGTTGATATCTTATAAGCAATATAACCGATGGCTATCGACCAGAATACTTTACAAGCGTTAAGTATTATGTGTAAATTTTTTACAAATGATTCGCTTAGACCTATTTCAAAACCTGTTGACGGAAGAAATCCTTGTATCGTGAAAACAACCCATATCGTCGGGAAGAAAGTGAATCCCCATATCCATGTGAATTTAATATTCCAAACACTTTCAACATCGTGTTCTTCTTCCTCTATCTCTGGTTCAGTGGTTAGTATCCACCATATCACCAGCATTCCAACTAGAAGAAGTCCTGTTAATATGAAAGTGGCCTTCCATCCTAGATAAGTGTTTAAAGGTCCTGCTGCAAAACTACCGAATATACCTCCCAAAAATATACCTGAAAGTACTATCCCAACAGCTAAAGGTTTTTCATGACTGAGTATCCTACCCAACTGTGCTGAGAAGAGAGGTACCATAGCCACAACAAAACCTTGTACAAATCTCAAAACTATAATAATATGTATATTTCCGATGAACGGTATCAATAACTGTGGTATCGCTGCAAAAGCTGTTGCAACAGCGACTCCTTTTTTAAGATTATGTTCAAAGAACTCTGAGTGACCTATGAAGAAAGCTGCAAAAAGACCTACAGTAAAGGCTAAAATACTCCATTCAAATATTCCTTCTCCAACACCTAGAGAACCTCTAATAGTGTTTTGTAGGTCCGGATACATGCTCATAGTAGCAAAACCAAATGTAAGCATCAATAAATTTAGTATAACAGGCCTGATCTTTTTCCTGACGTCGCTTAAGGCTTGTCCCGACATTTTTCCACCATTTTATAGAGGTCGCTGGTCTATTATGGTGTATTATTTAATTCATTCGGGTGATGATTTTATTTGGTACAGAATATCTAAATAAGAAAAACTTAAAATTCCCATATTTATGCGGATAAATTATATATAATGTTATTCAAATTCATAAACTGGTGAAAATAAAATGAATACCAAGACAAAAATTGGATTAGGGCTTACAATAATAGCAGTATTTTTACTGATAATTTCTTTTTCAATGCCATGGTACACATATGAAACAGATAACTTTCAGGAACATGAAGGCGATATAATACAAAAAGATGAAGAGATAAATAGAGTATTCATAAACCAAGGAAGACAGAGCTCAAACTATGATAACGTTGAACCTAATAATAGAACTACAACCGTTGATAATACAGTTCTGATGAGCAGAATTGGCCTCATGTCTGCAATTTTTTCAGTCTTCTTTGTAGGCATCGCAGCGTATTCTGATGAAAACAAATTTAGTAAACTTGGAGCTGTTCTGATAGTTGTAGGAATAATTTTTTCAATCATAGCCCCGCTCTATTTAATGACGTCTTTACCAGACGCACTTAAAAAAGATAGATACAGTGAAGATGAAGATTTACCCGATCATGATTTACCAGCAAAAAGCTTCTTTGGAAGTTACGAGAATACTACAGAAGAATACGATGGTTACTATGGAACTATAGAGAAACACACCGATGAAGAATGGGGCGGTGGTTTCGGTTGGTACATATCAATAATATCTGGTGTATTATTAGCTGTTGCACTGATTCTTGTAATTTTGGGAGGAAAAAAGCCTAAACACTATGAAAGCTCTGAATCGGACGAACAATATCCTAGATATCAACCTGAACGAAGACAACAACCACAACAAAATTATGATCGATCTAACCAGAGACAACAATCACCGCAGTACGACCAAAAAAGGCAACAGCCTCAACAACAAAATTATGAAAAATCAAACCAGAGAAAACAACAAAAATCAGATCAACCTTCAGGATAAGATAGATCCTATTAAGTAAAATAAAGAATAATAATATAAAAAACCATTTACCTTTTATTCATCCTTTCTTCCAGTAAACTTCTAACAGTTCTTATCTCCATCATATTAGTTATTCCTTCTACAGGTGCTGGAACTCCTGCAGTTAGTAATAATCTGTCGTCTTCTTCTACATAACCGTTATCAAACAATATCTTTGCAGAACGTGCGGTCATCTCATCAACGTGTTCTGGGAATTCCATATAAAAGGATGTTACTCCCCAGACTAAGTTCAATTTTCTTTGTATAGTTTCTTTGTCTGTGAATGCTAATATATCAGTTTCTGGTCTAAACTTAGCTATCTTATGAGCAGTATATCCAGAAGAAGTATGGGCAACGATATATTTTACATCTATATCTCTATCGGCCTGCCAAACACTTTTTGCGATTATATCTGCAATGTTATCGCTTCTAAGGTCATGAGTATGATGTGGTCTACCTTTCAGATATCCTTCCATCTGCTGAACTACTTCAGACATGAATTCCACAGACTTAACAGGGTATTTACCAACAGCTGTTTCTTCAGAAAGCATTACCGCATCAGAACCATCAAGTACTGCATTAGCTACATCTGAAACCTCTGCTCTAGTAGCTCTAGGACTTTCTGTCATTGACTTTAACATCTGAGTGGCAGTTATTACCGGCTTTTCCTTCCTATTTGCTTTCTCGATTATCCTCTTCTGTAGGAGAGGTACCTGAGAAGCTGGAACTTCTACACCAAGGTCTCCTCTAGCTATCATCACTGCATCGGTCGCATCAAGTATCTCATCTAGATTGTTAACTGCTTTGATGTGCTCTATCTTAGCAATGATATCCATATCACAATTTTTAGATTGGATTATATCTTTTATTTTATGAATGTCCTCAGCTGTCTTAACAAATGAAGCAGAAACGAAATCGAATCCTTTTTTGATTGCAAACTTAATATCCTTGACATCCTTTTCAGTCGGTGCTTTCAGACCAATATCTTTACCAGGGACGTTAACAGATTTTTTTGATAAAACTTTACCCCCAAAAATAACTTTACAATCTACAGAATCGTCGACTTTCTGAACTTCAAGTTCTATCTGTCCATCATCTATCAGTAAATTATCTCCTTTTTCTAGATAATCTATAATTTTAGGGTAATCTACGGGGAGTTCTTGTTCATCCCCTTTTATTTCATCTGTAACCAGTTTAACATAATCTCCAGTTTCCAAGGTTGTCCCTTCCTCGACCTCTTTCAACCTTATCTCAGGTCCCTGAGTATCCATCATGACTCCAATATTATCGGATATAGAACGGATTCTTTTTAATCTCTCTTCATGTTCTTTAAATGTACCGTGGGAGAAATTCTGTCTAGCTATATTCATACCTGCAGCAGATAATTTTTCAAGAACTTCTACCGAATCAGAAGCTGGACCTATAGTTGATACGATTTTTGTCTTCCTCATGATGACCACATATATCTATCAATTTTACAATAATGTATGAAGATATATAGTATTTTCATTTGGTAGATTAGATCTCAGTCAATATAAAAAAGATAAGTAATGTATTTGATTTATTCTTTTCTTGTTCTTCGATCACCGTTGAAATTTTGATTCCTGGGTCTTCTTTTATCAACATTATTATAATTTCTTCTTGGCGGTTGAAACTTGTTTTGCTTTTTTTTTCTCGCAATCATAATTGTAATGAGAGATATCAAACCAACAACGATCAATAGCAACCACCAGTAAGATTCTAAAAATCCTTCATCTGATTCAGAGCCTATCGACCCACGGCTGTATTCTAATAAATTATAATTACCGTAATCGTTTTCCTCGGAGAAGAGTACCAACCAATTGCCACTTGGATATTCAGAACATACGTTTGGATAACCTATTGTTTCATTGTAAGAATTTATACTCATCGTTATGGACCAGTTATCATTCTCATATGATAAAATATCTAAATTCCCTGTTTCTCTATTTTTATAAACTATCGTTTTTTTCTGATCTGTTAAAAATATATTAGGTGTTTCAATGTTTTCTGGTACTTCATCAACTTTTTCAGACAAATCAATTGATTCAGACCAAGAGTTATTACTGTACGTTCCATATAATAGATTTCTATTAGGACCCTGCCAAGTAATATGTACTTCATTTGAATATGCCAAACTACCGATACCCTTTGTATGATAGCCTGTCCTTTTGTCATAACCTATATTTTCCTCATTTTCCCATTCATTTGTGGAATTATTATAATAGACTGCTCTCATATCTGATTGATCATAATCATGGAAAAATAGAAACATCAAGTCTTCACTATCATTGTACCTCTGAAAATGTCCAGGTGTTCCACCATAATTCGCTCCACTGTTAGATTTCCATATTTTTTCCCAATTTACACCATCAGAAGAAAAATATATACTAGCACTTCTCCAGGATCCACTCCAATCTCCACTAGTACTTACGAAATAATTTCCATTGAATATAACTACATCGTTTATAGGTCCTGTCTCTGAGGATACATGCACTTTTTCATCCCAATCCACACTCCCATCATCTTTAATAGATCCTTTGATAAAATCAAAATCTGTATAACCTCCTCCATCGCTGGGTGATACCAATGCTATTTCTGAATCGGAAATATCTATAGAAAGATATCTACCTGTTCTTTCACTTGACCTACCATATCCCCCATAATACTCTAAATCACATACTTTCTTTTTAGTCCATTGTTCTAGATCATCAGAATATGCAAAGAATACACTTCTATGTGTAGAATTAGCTTCACACCAGGTAACATAATAATGGCCGTTATTCCCACAATATTCCACTGTCGTTGTAGAAATATAACCCGTCGGTGGTCCTACTTCTTTAGATATGTTTCTTTCTATCATGTTGTAATCTTTTTCAGAACTATTCATTTTATGTATACCAATCGTTTTTTCATCTCCCAAAAAAGGGTATATGGACATTCCAAAAATCAATAACACCATGGTTAATATCGCTATTTTCTTTAACATATTATCGACCTCTCTTAGTTCTTAATTGAATATTAATTAATAAAGTTTTTTAATAAAAATTAAATCAAATTGAAGCATTAGATAATTGATAATAATTTTGACCAATGTTGATATCAACGTGAAATTAAAAAAATTAGAAGAGTTTTCCCCAAGAATGTTCAAAATTACTGTAAGTCCTACCCAAATCTGATTTTTCTACAATCAAAGAATTGTCCTTCAATCTAAATTTGAAGTCGACTAAATTGGCTGGATATTCATTGTAGAAGAAAACATTCTTCATCAATAGTTTTCGTTTTTGCTTGAACTTCCAGTATGCTCTTGAGTATGCTGAAAGCTTAATATATATCTCTTTGTGTTTATCTTCCCCTTTAACAATAAAGTTAGGAAGTCCACCATTATTCTGACGTGTGACCTTTATATCACTTGTACTGAAATTGAACTCTCTATCCGTCGGCCTATGGTAGAAACGAATAGACCTTGATAATCGTATGTCTCCCCAGGCCAATCTAGAGGTCGATTTCTTCTTTGATCTAAACATTTGAGGACCTATGAACGGATTGAAATAATGTATGAAACTACCATCCTGACAGTGTACTAGACCCCAGTACCAAGGAGTTGCAGGTGCGTTCACCTGTACCCGTTGGAAATATCCTGAACCTTGTACTGGTTTTTGATCTATCTTACCGTTCATCTTCATTCCGTAGATCTTCATTATATTGTAGCTGTAATCCCTTATATATTCCTCTTCACTAAATCGGTGTTTTTGTAGGTAATCGTTCCAAGGTGTCATCTCAAGTTCTATGTCATTCTTTTCATCTTTTATATTTACGAAATACTTTTCTGGAGACCCGTAAAACCTGTAATCTTTATCTTCAGTAAGTGGTTTTAGCTCTCCTTCATCTCCTTCATTTGTTACTTCAAAGTCCATATCATCGAGTACTATCGGATCATACATCTTTTTTCCATCAAAGAACCATGCTGCAGTCATACCGTTGAATTCTAAAGTGTCGTCATCCCAGGTTGGTAATTTATCTACACCCCATTTTTTATCGTTAACTTTGATATAATCAGTGTACTTTGTAGACCATAAAATCATCAGCTGTTTTGGTCTAGATGGATTATCTGGATTCTTGATAAAAAAAATCCACCACCACCAATACCAAGACAGGTCCTCGATCATATTGTCTGTTTTAAGGACCCACATATTATCGTACTTTAAACCTTGTTTAGAAGAAGATGGATTGGACATTATGTTTTGAACCACATGTGCTGTAAATAATTTGTGGTTGTTTTTTAGATATTTTTCTTAACAGAGACCAAGTATATTGTGATAGTGAAGTTATTATACCCATTTGATTTAAAGGGGTTAAATATATATAATTTATATGTATTAAGATTCCAAAAGGGTGCATATAAATATGAAATACGAAAATATAGTAGTTATATTGGTGATCTGTTTTCTAACCATAGGATTGGTATCTCCAGTGATCAGTTCAAACGTGAGAGCTTCAGATGAATCAGTTGCAAAAGATGAATCACTTAAACCAGAGCTTGTTGATCATAGGTCTATAGGTGAGACGACTAATATTCATATCTACGATTATAATTGTAATTACAGTATGGACTATGATGTACCTCCCGAAGATATAAAAATCAATTTAGATGGAGATATCATAGATCCATCAAATAAAACGACCCAATCATTTACGATAGATGTTCGAAGACCTGATGGTCGAACTTTAGAAGGTCTCATATCTGATCAGGTTAGTAGTGCTGATGCAGAAACATTTGATAAAAGATATTATATCGGTAGAAACCTAGACGTACGTGATCAAATATATAACTGGGCTAAGCCATTTGCAGAAGGTGAAGATGGTATAGTTGTTAAGAGTCTTAGAGTGTCTCCTTCTATCATCACACCAGGTTCATCAGTACAGATAACAGCAAAATTGAATAACTTTGGTACTGAAGAGGATTCTGTTAATTTAACCATTGATGGAGAGAAGATAAAGGAATATACTGTTAAAGGAGAAGGTATGAAGATCTTAAGTCCTTTAGGAGACGAAATGGATCCTGCTTTGGCCCCAACATTCAATGAAATGGGAACACATGAGATAAAACTTGGCGATGAAAGTTGGACTGTATCAGTAGTTAATCAATCACAGATGCAGACTGATATCAAAGTTACAAATTTAGAAAAGAATTTCTATTCAAATGTCGGTGATGAAGTCACTATCAAATTTAATGCAAACAATACTGGTGATGAAGCAGTAGAAGAGAGCGTTTATGTAAGTGGAAGAAAAGTGCATAATTTCACAGTACCAGCAAATACAAAAATAGAAAATGAAACAGCAACTTTCTCTGTTGGAAATAAACAAGGAACATTACCTGTAAAAGTTGGTGATCAAAACGCTTACGTGTTAGTTCAGGAAAAAGGTCTACCAACACCTCAGGAAATAGATCCTGCCAAGGTACTTTTCTCAAAAGCTAATGAACATATATTTAGTACTGATCCCGATCCATTGAAAGGTGAATATAACGTAAATATAACAGTAACTGGAGACAAAATGGAATTAAATTATGGAGAAGACCAGACTTCCGTTGAGATAGTAGGTGCAGAATCTGAATCCAGTTTTCTTTCAGAATATTGGTGGATCATGTTAGCGGTGATAATAGGAGCTGTAGCTGTTATAGCTCTCGTTTATAAAAAGAAAAGCAGACCTACTGAACAACAGTACAGGCAAAGAGAGCCGATGGAATATGAACAGAATAGATACGAAGGGCCTCCACCACAAAACCAGGAAAAATATCAGAAAACAGATGACCAAAGAAAAGAAGATGAATCCATAGATAGAGAAGTTCCACCACCGAACGAAGAATACGAATCAAGTAACCAATAGAGAAAAAAAAAATTTAATCAAAAATCTTTTTTTTATTTTTGTACAACCTAACCATAAAAAAAATGATTATACATAAAATTTATACATGAAATATAGAAAATTAAGACTATAAATTAAAACGATATTTTCATCTAACCTAGGTTTTTTATATTAAAAAAAGAATACAGTGCTGGTGATAACTTTAATGAAATGCCCTTATTGTGATAAGGATTTAGAAGAGGGTGCAGATTTCTGTGATAACTGTGGTCGAAATTTCGATAAACAAAATGAAAACACCTCCAAAGATTATAATATTCAAAAAAGTGATGATAAAAAAGATTTAGAAAAGGCAGATGATAGTTATCCAAAAGATACCCTTTTTGATGATGTACCAGAAAAAGAGACAAGGGATTATTTCTTTAAAAAACCTAAATTTCTATTGATCGTACTAGGCATTATAGCGATACTAATAATTACGTCAACACTTTATCTTTCTACCATCGATGATAGATCAGATAGAGAAAAGCTGATAGGTAAATGGGAAGCAAATGTGTCATTGTCAGATGAATATTCATCTGATATTGAAGCAACTTTCGTTTTTTACAGAAATGGTTCTTTAAAACGAACTTTTATGACGGAGTACAAAGAAGATTCTAAAGAAACAAAATGGTTTGAATACGAGCTCAAGCCCAATGAAAAAGAGCTTGATACACGGCGTTATTCTTTTACATTTGATGGTGATAGATTGATTTTAGATGAAGGAGATGTTGTATTAGATAGAGCATCAGCTGAAGAAACTATGTCTTTGAAGATACTTAGAACTCTAGATAAATTTTGGTGGTTATTCTTGATCATCGATCTATTATTGATGGCAATACCAGCTAGGAAAATTATTAAAAATAGATAGTCTTTATTAGAAAAAACGTAAAAAACATATGAGTCAAAAAGGACGGGATAATATTATAAATAACAAAATAACCTGCGCAATTATCGCTTTTACTCTTTTACTTAGTTTTTCAATAGGAGCTTTATCAGTAATACCAGAAAATAGTAGAGCAATTAGTAATTCGAAAAGTTCCTGGCCAATGTTTGGTGGAAACACAAGACATACTGGAAGAAGTCCTTATAATACTAGCCAATTAAATGGTGAATTGAAATGGAAGTTTAATGCAGGTTCTGAAATAGATTCTTCAGCTGCTGTAGGTAATTATGGAACAATCTATTTTGGAGACGAAAAAGGTAAACTATATTCACTGGATTCTGATGGAAATAAACACTGGGAGTACGATACCGACAGAAATATAGGAACTACTCCGGCGATAGGAGACTACGGACGTATATATATGACAAGTGGAAAATTACATGTTCTTTATCAAAATGGTACAAAGGTGGCTAGTTCAAATCTTGGAGGTACAGGCACATCACCAGTAGTAGATAGCGAGGGATCGATCTGTATACTGACAAAAAATTCTGTAAGGATATTTGTATTGAACTCCACCGACGTCATTACAAGTAGAACAATTTGTATAGGTGATGCAACATCCCCTGCTATAGGTTTTGATGGAGATATTTATTTCGGAGTCTATGATTCTGATATAAGAAATGGATTGATAAAATACGATCCAAATGGTAATAAAAGTTGGAATTTTCACACAAGAGAAGGTGTTCATTCTTCTCCAGCCATAGATGAAGATGGTATAGTGTATTTTGGTACTGATTCGAACAGATTATACGCTCTCGATGAAAATGGTAGTGAACAATGGAACTTTACTACAGAAGGGAATATTAGATCTTCACCA
Organism: uncultured Thermoplasmata archaeon; assembly: GCA_964516805.1. Taxonomy (GTDB): domain Archaea; phylum Thermoplasmatota; class Thermoplasmata; order Halarchaeoplasmatales; family Halarchaeoplasmataceae; genus CAYSTL01. The sequence continues at coordinate 4,171 of CAZEXI010000025.1, read as the reverse complement.
GCTATAGGAGAAAATGGGATGATCTATTTCGGTTGTTACGATAATTATCTTTATTCTTTAAATCCTGACGGGACTTTGAATTGGAAATTTAAAACAGATGGATCCATACATTCTTCTCCTGCAATAAGTGGAGATGGAACGATCTATTTTGGGTCTTACGATAATACATTCTATGCAGTTAATCCTAACGGTACTCTAAAATGGAAATATGAGACAGGTGCTAGGATAAGAGCATCGCCAGTGATAGGTCAAGATGGTACAGTGTATATCGGTTCAGAAGATGGATACCTTTATGCTTTCGGTTTATCCGATACAAAGGATAAAGATAACAATGGTAACACTCCTGGATTCGGGATTATAACATCTATGATAAGTATCTCGATAATAGCCATATACAAATACAGAAAAAGATGAAAAAATCCAATTGTTAAGTTTCCTAGATTCATAGAAAAATATATAACTTTGATTTAGAATAACCTTATGGTGAGAAAAACAATGAATAAATTTACAGTTATTGCTTTATTACTAGTTTTGACTATTTCTATATTTGTCAGTAGTACCGCTACATCCGAAGATAAACATGATCCATTTATGATCGATGATATCAACTCGGAAGAGATGTACAGAAACATGAGTGATTACAATAAAACTCAAAACGACGGATATCCATGGCCTGACGATCACTGGTCTGATAAATTTTATATTGCTGAGTTGGAGTTAATTAATAAAGATGTACCCAGGTTTGTTAAGATAAATAACAAGATAAATGTTTCTTATGAGGTGAGGATAGATGAAGACTATCCAGAAGATATCACTAGCAATCTCACCAGTGAGGATAATTACACTGCTAGTGTAAAACTTGTATCTCCAAAATATAATTTAGTACTAGCTGATAAGAAACCTAAATTAGAAAATAGTACATTGAAAACCTGTTTCGATACAAGTGGTTTGGTAACTGGTTCTTATTATGTTAAATTCAACGGTTCTATACCCGCTCAGGTAGGTTACACTAGGTCTAATCTCACCGTTAACGTCGTTGAAGAAAAGGAAAATTTCAATGTAAATGATTTTGTGATCAAACCTAAAAATATAACTTTGGAAGATGATCTTAACTTTTATGCAACATTAGAAAATACAGGTAATACCAATACTACCGTAAAAATTATGATAAATGATATGTCTATTGATGAATACGAACTTGATAAGGGTGAATCAATAGAGATCAACAGAACGTATTCTCTTGACAAATTAGGTTTTGATAAAGCAGGTAAATATTCTATTTACCTTAATGCTACGGATGGAAATAATAAAATCGAAGAGCTCCATAGGATGATAACTGTTAAGGAACCTGATGATACTGCTGAAGGTGATTTTGGATTTTTATACGTAATTTTTATTTTAGGTCTACTTGCTGTGGTATTATACAGGACCAAACACAGAGTACAGCGAAGTGAATGAAAACATTCTAATTTGAAGAGAAAGATATCTCGATCAACCATGAAAGATTGTATACCCATTTTGATTTCTATAATCTTGATTTTATCCACTTTTACAGGATGTATAGAAGTATCTGATGAAAGTGATTACTCTACAAAAACTGTTGAAGTTGTCGGTGTTGTGGATGGAGATACCGTTAATATCGAATGGGAAAATGGTACAGAAGATACGGTCAGGATATTGGGTATAGATACTCCAGAGGTCCATACCAATGTTGATACGAAAGAATGGGCAGGGATTGATAATGTTACCTGGCTCAAGAAATACGGTCATAAAGCAACGAACTTTACTGAAAGATGGATCACTGATATTGTCAATTTGAGCTTCGATGAGAATGAAGGTAAAAAAGGTTATTATGGTAGATATTTAGCTTATATAGAACTACCAAATGGTACGGATCTAGGAGCAGAATTGGTAAAACACGGATTAGCTAGAGTATACCGAGAAGGTAACTGTGAAAGAGCCGGTGAATATATTATTTACGAGAATGAAGCTCAAAAAGAAAGTTTTGGTGTTTGGAGCTGATTATATAAATAGAAAATTAGTTATGATAATATTATTTTAACAGAGACGATAAGAAATGAAAGGTGAAAATATTTTCATTATTGGTGATAAACAGCTTGTTAATAACAGGTGTGTTTATAACATTATGTAAGGATTATATTAAGGAAAAAGGCAATACATCAAAAGAAATTGTAATGAGTTATCGGAGGATATGAAAAATGGTGATTATTTTGTTGCAATAAAAGCATCTGTAATGAAATTAGTATATCATAATACTTAAATTAATAATAGACTTTTTTGCTAATTTATGCTGATTATTAATGGAAAAAAGTGATCATCATTATAATGTGATTTTGACAACCTTTAAGAGAATATTGATGTCTAAAAAGTAATAAATGACTAAAAACCCGATTAGGGTAAAAGGTATTTCATGATTAGTTTATAAATGTATTCATTTAAGAAGGAAAGGATAATATTGATATATAATATCATGATATTTGATTGTTATATGCAAGTAAAATATCCCTTCGTTTAAAAAGTGAGAAGATGAATATATTATTAGTTGATGATGATAAAGATGTTCTGAAACAAACAAGAATTTTTCTTGAAATGAATAATGAGGATTTTATCATCGAAACAACAATTTCAGCAAAAAAAGCACTCGAAATGCTTGATGATAAAAAATTTGATGTTATTGTATCTGACTATCAGATGCCTAAATTGGATGGATTAGATTTCCTTGAGGCTATAAGGGAAGATAGAAATGAAGATACACCTTTTATTATTTTTACTGGCAAGGGTAGAGAAGAAGTAGCTATAAAGGCTCTGAACCTTGGTGCAAATAGATACATCCAGAAAGGTGGAAAAGCAAAAGCCCAATATGGGGTTCTAAGTGATGCTATAAAACAGGAATATGAACACTATAAAAGAAAAAAGGCCTTACAAAAATCAGAAAATGAAAAATCGTTGATCTTGGAGAATGTTGATGAGATAATCGCTTATCATGATAAAGATCATAATTTAATTTGGGCTAACAAAGCCTATAGAGATGCAACTGACCTTTCTCCCGAGGATATTGAAGGAAAAAAATGTTATCACGCCTGGAAGCTAAAAGCTGAGTGCAATAATTGTCCTGTTACAGAATCTATCAGGAAAGGTGAACCTGCAGAGGCTGAATTAACTCCTGAAAATCAAGCTTATTGGCCCTCAGATTTTAAATCATGGCTTGTAAAAGCAAATCCAGTTAGAGACGACTCAGGTGAAATAATAGGTGCTGTGGAAATAGCTACTGATATTACTGAGAAAAAAATAGCAGAAGAAGAATTGAAAGAGAGTAGAAAATATTATAAAGCAATTGTTGAAACTTCTCCTGAAGCCATAGCTATAACTGATTTAGAAGGTAACATAATTGACTGTAATGAAAGAGACTTGGAAATGCATAAAATAGAGTCTAAAGAAGACATGCTGGGAAAAAATGCCTTGGATTTCATAATACCAGAAGATAGAGATAGAGCTAAAAAAAATATAGAGAAAACAATAGAGAAAGGAAAAACAAGTGACAAAAAATATACACTTATAGATTCTGAAGGTAACGAATTTCCAGTCGAGTTGTCAGCTGGTTTGATCCGAGATGCTAATGGAGAACCCGACTCAGTCATGGCTATAATCAAGGACATCAGCGAACGTAAAAATGCTAAAGAAGAACTAGAAAGAAAGGAGAAATATCTTGATTATATCCCTGAATTCGTGAACGTGATCGATAAAAATGGAGATATCGTATACAGAAGTAAATCATTTTTAGGGGATAATATAATAGAATCAGAAGAGATCGACGAATCAAATGTATTTGAATTCGTTCATCCTGAAGATAGAGAAAAAGCTCAGAAATACTTTTTCAAGGCTTTAGAGAATCCTGGGGAAGAATTTAGAGTTGAGATCAGAGGTAAGACCAAGGATGGTTGGACCTGGTTCGAAGGTAGATTCATAAATTATCTTGATGAAGAGCCAGTTAATGGTATCATCGTTACAGGCCAGGATATCTCAGAAAGAAAAGAAATCGAAGATAAACTAAAGGAAAGTGAAAAAAGATACAGAAGGGTAACTGAAAACATCAATGATGTTATAACATTGGTAGATGAAGATGGTAAGATAATTTATGGGAACGAAAAAG